>CAZJUF010000083.1:0-10170 GCA_964549055.1 uncultured Hyphomicrobiales bacterium
GATCAAAGAAAATGGACCGAAAATATGCCTTGACCAACACGGATACTCGTCCGGGAGGTGGAACGATAGGTTATCGCCCTGGGCTACACTCGTTCGGGAGGTGTAACGATAGGTTATCGTCATGGGCTACACTCGTTCGGGAGGTGCAACGATAGGTTATCGCCCTGGGCTACACTCGTTCGGGAGGTGCGCAACGATAGGTTATCGCCCTGGGCTACACTCGTTCGGGAGGTGCGCAACGATAGGTTATCGCCCTGGGCTACACTTGTCCGGGAGGTGCAAAGATAGGTTATCGCCCTGGGCTACACTCGTCCGGGAGGTGTGCAACGATAGGTTACGTCCTGGGCCACACCAATAGCCCGTCAGTGCCTCACCCGGACGAGGCGCAGCCGAGGACCCCGGTGCGCCTGCACCGCGCTTGCGCAGGCCCGCGCGAAGCGCGATACGGCCGTGAGCCAGTTATGCCGCCTGGTCTTCCTCAAGACGCCGGTCGAGGTATTCGGAAACGGCTTCCATCAGGGCATCGGTTTCATTTTCGAAGAAATGATTGCCGTTGGGGATGATCTGGTGGTCAATCATGATGCCGCGTTGTGTTTTCAGGCGCTCGACCAGTTGAGCGACACTTTCGGTCGGCACAACAGCATCAGACGAGCCATTGATCATCAGGCCCGATGACGGGCACGGCGCGAGGAAGCTGAAGTCATAAAGGTTTGCTGGCGGAGCAACGGAGATAAAACCGTCAATTTCAGGCCGGCGCATCAACAGCTGCATGGAAATCCACGAACCGAATGAAAACCCGGCAATCCAGCAGGTGCGTGCTTCTTTGTTAAAGCTCTGCACCCAGTCGAGGGCGGCGGCTGCATCTGATAATTCACCTTGTCCGCTGTCAAACAGACCCTGGCTGCGACCAACACCGCGAAAATTAAACCTCAAGGTCGAAAACCCGCGTTTGACGAACATGTAATAGAGATGATGAACGATTGGATTGTTCATCGTGCCGCCAAATTGGGAATGGGGATGAAGAACGATGGCCACAGGCGCGTTGGCCTGTTTGGAGTGATGGTATCTGCCTTCGAGCCGACCAGCGGGGCCATTGAAAATCATTTCCGGCATATTTCAGTTCTTCCTTGTCTTGTCCGTTTAAATTCTCGTGTGATTTTCTGGCAAAGCTTGGCGCTTATCGCCCAAAAATCATCGATTTTTTGAATTGGGTGTTAAAAATTTACAGAATCAATCAGATAATGTTTTTTTCATTATTGTTAAGCATCTGTTTTAAAAAGATTATATAAATTCGAAATGGTTTACTTGACTCATGCAGTCGGGATAATTATATCTACATTAGAACTATTCGAAATCAAGTCTATCCACCTCTTTTTCTCCTTGATATCGAAGGGTTCAGCATAAGAAATCCGGCACTTTCGTCTGTGTGCGTTTTTCTATCCCCGTTCTTAGCACAAACCAGGGGTGTAAATGCAAGCTTTGCGGACATTCATGGTTGATTTTAAGCGTGAATGGAGCTGCAACCGGCAGGAGATGATATTATGAAGCTTGGAACGCGAGGTCGCTACGCGGTTGCAGCTATGGCAGACATTGCGCGTTGGTCCGACGGTCAGCCGATTAATCTCGCCAGCATTGAAGAACGCCAGGGAATTTCACTTTCCTATCTTGAGCAGCTGTTTTTGCAGCTCAGGCGCGCCAATATTGTCTCAAGCGTCAGGGGCCCGGGCGGCGGATATAAGTTATCACGCCACGCCGATGATATTGCCCTGTCAGAAATTATTGCCGCCGTTGAGGAAACTCTGGTGGTGACACGCTGCCGCCCGGAGACTGCCGGCGGTTGCATGGCGACTGGCGAACGCTGTCAGACCCACGATCTTTGGGATGAGCTGACCGTGCACATTCACAACTTTTTTGAAACCATTTCCCTGGGCGATGTCATTGCCCACCGGGTCAAGGGCAGGGCCAAACCGATGGCGGCTACAGCAAGTGATTTTCCCAATCTGCTGGCTGATCTTGCCGCCCGAAACACTGATAATCGATTATAATGGGTGATTTACGCACATATCTTGACTGGAACGCTTCGGCACTGATCTATCCCGAGGTTGTTGAAGCCATGTCAAAAGCTTTGCTGGAAGGCGGCAATGCCTCTTCGGTGCATCACGAAGGCCGTAATGCCCATGGCTGGATTGACACGGCGCGTGAGCACGTGGCTCAACTGATTAATGCCAACCCCCGCGACATTGTTTTCACCAGCGGAGGCAGCGAAGCCAATAGTCTCGCATTGTCGGGTCTGGCCGCTAACGGCGCCATAGACAGGATTATTATTTCCGCAGTTGAACACCCCTCAGTGATGGCTTCTGCCAATCTGCAAGGTGTTGAGGTGAGTACAATTCCTGTGGATGGTAACGGTATCGTTGAGTTGGGCGCGCTTGACGCCTGTTTGACCAAAGCTGTTGCTGCCGATGAAAGAACACTGGTTTCGATCATGTGGGCCAATAATGAAACCGGTGTTATTCAACCGATTGAAGACATCGTCAAATTGGCCCATGCCAACGAAAGTCTGGTGCATTGTGATGCCGTACAGGCATTGGGCAAAATCCCTGTGGATTTTGCCGCTTGTGGTGTTGATCTCATGAGCCTGTCAGCCCACAAGATTGGCGGGCCTCAAGGCGCTGGTGCACTGGTGGTGCGTTCGTCAATTGTATTGTCGCCGATGTTCAGGGGCGGTGGCCAGGAATTGAGCAGAAGGGCAGGCACGGAAAACCTTGGTGGCATCGTTGGATTTGGTCGGGCAGCAGAACTCATCGGCCGCGATAATCATGGCGCAGAAATTGCCGATCTGCGCAATCATTTGGAATCTGAAATCAAGAAGATAAGAAGCGATGTTGTGATTTTTGGTGAAGATCAAAAACGCCTGCCCAATACCACGTGTGCAGCGCTCAGAGGTGCTACAGCGGAAGCCTTGTTGATCATGCTTGATCTGTCGGGAATAGCGGTAAGTTCAGGCTCGGCGTGTTCGTCCGGCAAGGTTGCAACCTCACATGTGCTCAGCGCCATGGGAGTTGACGATACGGTCGCCAAATCAGCGATCCGCATCTCTTGTGGGCGCACAACCACACCACAAGACATAGAGAAATTTTTAAACGCCTGGTCAAAAGCCGTTGGCGTAAACGCAAAACAAAATGCCACAGCGGCAGCATAATTGAGATAACGGAGTCAATCGATGGTAGCGGTTAAAGAAACAGTCGATCAGGTCAAAGAGATTGAGGTCGATCAATATAAATACGGCTTTGTCACCGACATTGAAATGGACATGGCCCCCAAGGGGCTGAATGAGGAGATTATCGGTTTTATCTCCGCCAAAAAGAATGAACCTGAGTGGATGCTGGAATGGCGGCTGGATGCCTATCGGCGCTGGTTGACAATGACCGAGCCCAACTGGGCCAAAGTCGGCTATCCGCCCATAGATTTTCAGGACCTGTATTATTATGCAGCCCCCAAGTCCGACAAAGAAGGGCCAAAAAGCCTCGATGAAGTCGATCCCGAATTGCTCAGAACTTACGAAAAACTGGGAATTCCTTTACAGGAACAAGCCGTTCTCGCCGGTGTTCAGGGTGCTAGAATTGCTGTTGATGCTATTTTTGACAGTGTTTCAGTTGTCACCACCTTCAAGGAAGAACTCGCCAAGGACGGCGTCATCTTCTGCCCGCTATCTGAAGCCTTGCAGGACCACCCGGAGCTGGTTCGCAAATATCTCGGCACCGTGGTGCCCATATCCGATAATTATTATTCAGCCCTCAACACGGCAGTATTTTCGGAAGGTTCTTTTGTCTACATTCCCCCAGGTGTGCGTTGCCCGATGGAGCTGTCGACCTATTTCCGCATCAATGAAGCCCAGACCGGTCAGTTTGAGCGCACATTGATCATTGCCGACAAGGGTTCCTACGTCTCATATCTTGAGGGCTGCACCGCGCCTATGCGTGATGAAAACCAACTCCATGCCGCTGTGGTCGAACTGATCGCGCTCGAAGATGCTGAAATCAAATATTCCACCGTACAAAACTGGTATCCCGGTGACGCTGACGGCAAGGGCGGTATCTACAATTTCGTTACCAAGCGCGGTGATTGTCGCGGCAAGAACTCGAAAATCTCGTGGACGCAAGTTGAAACCGGATCAGCGATTACCTGGAAATACCCCAGCTGCATTTTACGCGGTGATAATTCCATCGGTGAATTTTATTCGATCGCTATCTCCAACGGTATGCAGCAGATTGATTCAGGCACCAAGATGATCCATCTGGGCAAGAATACCAAAAGCCGTATCATTTCCAAGGGGATATCGGCGGGTAAATCGTCCAACACCTACCGTGGACTGGTTTCCGCCCATCGCAAAGCCTCAAACACCCGCAACTTTACCCAGTGCGACAGTCTCTTGATCGGTGACAAATGTTCGGCCCACACCATTCCCTACATTGAAGCCAAAAACTCCAGTGCGGTGTTTGAACATGAAGCCACCACTTCAAAAATCAGCGATGATCAATTGTTCTATTGCCTCCAGCGCGGCATCGGCGAAGAAGAAGCCGTAGCACTGATCGTCAATGGTTTTTGCAAGGAAGTGTTGCAACAACTGCCGATGGAATTTGCCGTTGAAGCGCAAAAACTGGTGGGTATATCGCTTGAAGGCAGTGTTGGTTAAAACTATAAAAACTATTAAATATAAAGGTTTACGTTGAATGTTAGTGATTGAAAATTTACATGCTGAAGTAGAAGGCGAGCCGATTTTACGCGGCCTCAACCTTGAAGTCGGCACTGGTGAAGTCCACGCAATAATGGGTCCGAACGGCTCAGGCAAAAGCACCTTGTCCTATATCCTGTCCGGCAAGGAAGATTATGACATCACACAAGGCTCGATCACCTACAAAGGTGACAACCTGTTTGACATGTCCATAGACGAGCGCGCCGCCGCTGGTATTTTTCTCGCCTTCCAGTACCCGATAGAAATCCCCGGCGTTGCTGCCATGACGTTTTTGAAAACCGCCCTTAATGCCCAGCGCATTACCCGTGGCGAAGACGAATTGACGACGCCAGCGTTCATGAAGCTGGTCAAGGAAAAGACTGCGAGCTTGAACATTCGCCCCGAAATGTTGCGGCGTTCAATCAATGTGGGCTTTTCTGGTGGCGAGAAAAAGCGTTTCGAGATTTTGCAAATGGCCCTGCTAGAGCCAAGCCTTTGTATTCTCGATGAAACCGACAGTGGTCTTGATATTGATGCCTTGCAGCTGGTCGCCGAAGGGGTCAATCGCTTGCGCAGCCCCGAGCGTTCCATGATTGTCATTACCCATTATCAACGTCTTCTCAACCACATTATTCCCGACCGGGTACACGTTCTTTCCGCCGGTAAAGTGGTGCGCTCAGGCGGCAAGGAGCTGGCCATGGAGCTGGAAAAAAATGGTTATGCTGAGTACGAAGACCAAAAGATAAACGCTGCCTGAAACACTTTAAAAAGTTAAGTTAAAACTATGAATTTAAGAGTTAATTCAACATTGACGCCATCTGAAAAGACGCTGATTGACCAGTTTGGCGAAGCCCGTGAAAACCTGCCCGGTAACGGTGAAGCGTGGATGGATGATGCGCGCGCCAGCGCCATTCGCTCGTTTGAAAAATCCGGTCTGCCCCATCGCCGTTTGGAGCGCTGGAAATATACCGATTTACGCGCCATGCTGGGGCAAATACCCGCGCCCGCCACAGGCACACCGGCCTCAGATTTGCCAGACCACGACGGCATCAATGCCCATACTGCGTTTGCATCAATCGAGCGTTATCACGGTGTTTTTGTAAATGGTTACTTCCAGCCCCAACTCTCAAATCTTGAAAATATCGAGGGTGTGGAAATTGTAAATTTGCGCGGTAATTTCAACAATTTCCCTGACTGGGTAAAGGTTGGACTTGGCAACACCAGCGTATTTGAAGGCAACGCCGTTCTGGCGCTCAATACAGCCTTTGCCGCCGATGGCATTGCGTTGAAAATCAAAGACGGTGCCACAATAGATAAACCCATTCATCTTGATTATGTGACAACCGGTGATGACGCCGCCACCATCTCGGTTCGCAATTTGATCATTGTCGAAAAGGGCGCGCAAGCGACCCTGGTTGAGACATTTACCGGTCCTCGTGAAGTCGCCTATGTGGTCAATGCTGCTACAGAAATAACCGTTGAAGATGGTGCCAGGTTTACCCGCATTAAAGTTCAGGATGAAGGCCTTGATGCCTTTCACCTTGCCAATATGCAAATCACCGCCGGTGAAAACACCCGTTGCCACGACCTGACATTAACGCTTGGCGCGAGGGTTTCGCGCAATGAGGTCAATGTCGGCTTTAGCGGTGAAAATGCAGACGTCACCATTGCCGGTGCCAGTATGCTGGCCGGAAAACAGCATGGCGATACCACTTTGTGCATTACCCACTCTTTGCCATCAAGCAACTCGCGTCAGGAGTTCAAAACCGTGCTGGATGATTATGCCCGTGGTGTTTTCCAGGGCTGCGTTATCGTTAAACCCCATGCGCAAAAGACCGATGGCCGCCAGATGACCCAGGCGTTGTTATTGTCACCCAATGCGGAAATGGACGCCAAGCCCGAGCTGGAAATATACGCCGATGATGTTGAGTGCGCACACGGTGCCACAGCCGGTGATCTTGATGAAGAATACCTGTTTTATCTGCGCGCACGTGGTATTCCCGAAGCTGAGGCCAAAGCCCTGCTGGTGGCAGCTTTTGTTGCTGAGCCACTGGAGAAGATTGAACATGAGGGCTTGCGCGAAGGCTTGTTTCAATTGACCAATGCATGGTTTGACCGTCGCAAGGAAAGGCCGTGAACATGGCAGATGGCACAACAGATACAATCACCGGCACAGCGCTTTACGATGTCGATGCGGTTCGCAGGGATTTCCCGATACTGGCGCGCGAAGTCTATGGTAAACCTCTGGTTTATCTCGACAATGGTGCATCAGCACAAAAACCCCAGATTGTGCTCGATGCAATCAAACAGGCATACGATTGTGAATATGCAAATGTTCACAGAGGGCTGCATTATTTAAGCAATACTGCGACGGCAAATTTTGAAAAGGCGCGGGAACAGATTGCAGGATTTATAAATGCACCGTCAACCGACACTGTAATTTTTACACGCAATGCCACTGAGGCCATAAATCTGGTCGCCCAGAGCTATGGTGATACACACATAGGCGAGGGCGATGAGATTGTTATTTCGATCCTCGAGCATCACTCAAACATTGTCCCCTGGCATTTTCACCGCGAGCGTCGCGGTGCAAAATTACTATGGACCCCGGTGGATGATGAAGGAACACTTCACATAGAGGAGTTTGAAAAGCTGCTCAGCCCGGCAACCAAAATGGTGGCCATTACCCATATTTCCAATGCGCTGGGAACGATCACGCCGATTAAAGAGATCATTCGCATTGCTCATGAGCGTGGCATCCCGGTTCTGGTTGATGGCAGCCAGGGTGCGGTCCACACAAAAGTTGATGTGCAGGAACTTGATTGCGACTTTTATGTCTTTACCGGCCACAAGGTCTATGGCCCCACCGGCATTGGCGTGCTTTACGGTAAAAAAGAGCTGCTGGATAATATGACACCTTATCAGGGTGGTGGCGAAATGATCCTCGATGTCAGTGTCGATGACGTCACTTATCAAACCGCACCGCATCGCTTTGAAGCCGGCACTCCGGCCATTGTTCAGGCAATCGGGCTCGGTGCTGCGGTCGAATACATGCAGAAAATCGGTCTCGATAATATTGCCGCCCATGAACACCAATTACTGAAATACGCCAACGAGCGCCTGGGGCGCATCAACTCCCTCAAGATCATTGGTAATTCTCCTGATAAAGCCAGCATTATCTCGTTTGAAATTGAAGGTATCCATGCCCACGATATCTCGACAATTATCGATCGCTCAGGTGTTGCCGTGCGGGCGGGAACTCATTGTGCCCAGCCGCTGCTGGAGCGCTTTGGTGTCACGTCAACCTGCCGTGCCTCGTTTGGTATGTACAATACGCTGGAAGAGGTTGATATCCTGGCTGACGCGCTCATCTCTGCCCAGAAATTTTTCGAATAAACGGTGCAACCGCTATGATTAATGACACAGAAAACCCGGACACAAACAATTACGAAGGCAACAGTGCCTTGAACGTTCGTATTGATGAAAGCCAGGCCGCTGAAATTGAAACCACAGCCGTTGCCGGATCAGCCCTGAGCCAGGAGGAACTGGACCTCTTGACCGACAGAATGGTTGAAGCCATCAAGACGGTCTATGATCCCGAAATTCCGGTGGATGTTTATGAACTTGGACTGATTTACAAAATTGATGTGGATGACGAACGCAATATCGAAGTCGATATGACCCTGACGGCTCCCGGGTGCCCGGTGGCGGGGGAAATGCCCATATGGGTGGAAAATGCCATCGCCTCAATCGATGGCGTTGGCACCGTGCGTGTCAAGCTGGTGTTTGATCCGCCCTGGGATATGAGCCGCATGTCGGATGAAGCCCGCGTCGCCCTCAATATGTTCTAGATGTTTGCTCTTGTAACCCTGTTCGGGAATGATGATATTTAAGATTATTGGCCCCTGCCAAAGGAATTAAGCAATGAATACCGCCGCTGTCCGCGCTCGTCCCAAAGTTATTTCTCTTACCGATGCTGCTGCTGAGCGCATCAAGGAGATCATGACCAATTCTGATAAGGATATAATCGGGCTGCGCGTTGGTGTCGAAAACGGTGGTTGTGCCGGCATGGCCTATACGATGGAATATGCCGAGCAAAAAAATCCCCTCGATGAACTTGTCGAAGACAAAGGCGTCAGTATTCTGATTGACCCCAAGGCCATTTTGTTTTTGTTTGGAACAGAAATGGATTTTCTGGTCGACAAGCTTTCTTCCGGCTTTGTCTTCAATAACCCCAATCAGACCAGTGCGTGTGGCTGTGGCGAATCTGTGACCATCGTGCCGGCTGTTTTGCCGGCAGAATAAAAAAAAGCCGGGATACTCAATACAGAATTCCCGGCTTTTCTCGTTGGCAGTTTTTACTCAGGCAACCGCCGCATCAAACTCAATATCCGGATCTGTCTCACACTTGACCTGATCCCGCCCGGCATGCTTGGCAGCATAAAGACAGGTATCAGCGCGCGAAATCATACTTTCAGCTGTATCGCCTGTACGGTAACGGGCAGCACCAATTGAAAACGTAACAACACCAAGATTTTCTCCGGTAGACTTTTTAACCAGCTCTTTCGATTTAATTGCCAGCCTAACCTGATTGGCAACTGTAACCGAGGACTGAAGAGTTGTTCCCGGTAAGAGAACAGCAAATTCCTCACCACCGTAACGGGCGGCTAAATCCTTACCCTTTACATTCGATGATATGGCATGAGCAACAAGGCGTAACACCTGATCACCGGTTTGATGTCCATATGTATCGTTGAATTTTTTGAAGAGATCGATATCACCAATGAGCAGGCAGGATTCTGTTCCGTCTCTTTCAGACTGGCGGATCATTTCTTCCAGGGCTTCATCAAAGTGTTTACGATTTGCAATGCCGGTGAGCTGATCGGTTCGTGATTCCGTGCGTACCAGCTCAAGGTTTTGATTCAAATCACTGATCTGTTCGCTTGATTCTTTCAGCCGACTTTGTAATTCCTGATTGGATTGTTCCATCTTGGTGGTCGAATCAACAAGTGACTGAACCAGCTTTTTCAATGAGCTGCCGGTGAGCCCGTCATTCAAATTCGAACCGGCTTCTGCCAGGCTGCTGCTGTATTCGCTGGTCTCTCCCATTGTGTTGTCGACCATGGCGAGAATTTGCTCGATCTCACCGCCAATCTGCGCGCCCACCTGTTCGACCTGATCGGCAACATGATCCTGAGACAGGTGTTCGATATAAATTTTCTCGGAAGCTTTGGGCGACAAAGTTCCGTCAACTTTAAGAGCTTCGTTTACCGACTTCACTAAAGCTCTGTCATGGCCCGAAACATAAGTGAACCAAAGTTCATAATTTTTCGGTGATGCAGGGCATTTGCGGGATTTTAGAAGGCTCAATACCTTCTGACCATATGCAATCGTCTGATCGACGTCATCTGTGTATGACACCGCGTCCTCCAGCT
>CAZJUF010000084.1:0-10118 GCA_964549055.1 uncultured Hyphomicrobiales bacterium
AGGTTTTTAAGCTCATTATAGGTTTTATTACCGGCGGCCAAGATTTCACCCATATGCCGCCAATCCATACACACAAACTGGATAGATCCATCAATGCTATTTTCAGCCATATGACCAAAAACGGTTGATAGAAAACTGGTAAACTGCGCCTCGGACATTTCGCCAGATGCAAAAGCAAATTCATTATGCTTAACCCTGCCTAAGCCGCTTACATGGCCATCAATAGCTACATTATAAGGCGGGTCTGTAAAAACTATCTGGGCCTGTTCGCCCGCAAGCAAGACCTTATAGCTATCGCCATTGCGTGCATCACCGCAAAAAAGCCTGTGATTGCCCAAATTCCACAGATCGCCCGGGCGTGAGATGGCAGGCTCATCAAATTTTACTTCTGGCACCTCATCTTCTTCATCATCAGTTTCAGAAGCATCGCCAATAATGATATCAATTTCCGGGGTTTCAAAGCCGGTGAGTTCAATATCAAAGTGTGGATTGAGGGTGATTAAGCCTTCAAGTTCTATCGCCAGAATTTCCACATCCCAGCCGGCATTTTCAGCAATTTTGTTATCTGCCAGAATATAGGCTCGTTTTTGAGCCTCGGTTAAATGATCAAATCGTAAGGTTGGCACTTCGGCCATACCGATTAGCTGTGCAGCCAAAACACGGCCGTGGCCAGCAATAATCTGTTTGTCACCGTCAATCAAAACCGGGTTGATAAAACCAAACTCCTTTATAGAATCGGCAATCTGGCCAATCTGCTTATTTGAATGGGTGCGCGCATTGCGCGGATAGGGTTTTAATGCATCAATGGATGCAAATGTGTAGGGGGGTGAATTGTTCATCATGGTGTGAACTCCAAATTACCGGAGCTAAAATGCAAAAAAGCGCAAGCTCCAGAATGATTTCTGAAACCACGCTTATCCATGACAGGGAGTGGGCTGTTTAAACCAGACGGATCATTCCATGATGTCCAATCTGATTATCGGCCAGGATAAAAGCTGCCATGCAGCTCTCAGGGCACTGGCCTAAGCAGTTTGTCTACAAGACTTATCCGCAGGCGCTTCAAGCACTTTTATATAAAAATACCAATAATAATCATCCAGCACGCTCAATCAGCCAATTAAACAAGCCCGCTTCTCGCCTGAATTCATCACTGTGTCTTAACGCCATGGTTGTTCTCCTTGATGGCTAAAATTCCATTCAAGGACACGGAACTAAACCGTGGCAAGTCCAACCGTTTCCGAGTCATTAAACATTCCCCTCATTATAATCAAAACACTAACCAAATAGTGGACCAACTTTAAGGGGTTAAGACAAAATCACAGCATTCAGCGCAAAGGTTTCTCTCAACTTACGGTCCCATTTACAATCTGTTTAACGTCCAGCGTCATCTCATCTCCAGAAGCACGCTTCGTCTATTCAGCAACCAAGCGATGGCGGAATGGGAAATCGTGACGACAGCAGCGTAAACTGCTTTGGCTCTGAGTTTCGGCTGGCCCGACTCAAGTTAAGTTGGCAGCCCCTACGCCGACGATCAATTTCTAGTTTCCCTTATTTCGCCACGTGAAGTTTTACGGAAGCGGCTTTGAGCGCACGACCGATTGCGGCTGAGGGTTTTTTATCAACGATAAGGTCATTGATATCGTTCAGGCCGCAAACATTGTCAAACATACGCTTTCCGAACTTTCCGTGATCCAGCAAAAGCAGCGTTCTTTCGGATCGCTCGATCATTTGGCGTTTCACCCAGCTGGCCTCGGCGTCGGCATCCGTGATATCGGATTCGTTTATACCGCCGGCGCCAATGATCGCTTTGCTGGCATGGAAATTCCTGAGAAATGACGTCGTCTGATGACCATAAACTCCGCTTTCTGTATCCCGGTAGTCGCCGGGACACATAATCACACGAACATCAGGAATTCCGCCAAGACCTTGGACGACAGGAAGGCAGTTGGTCAGTACCGTTACTTTAATCATACGAACGGCTAAGGCTCTGGCAAAAAGGCTGGTGGTTGACCCAGAATCAACCATCAGTATATCTCCTGGTTCGATCAGGGTGGCGGCATGGTGAGCAACCCGCTCGCATTCGGCAACGTTGTCCTGTCGGCGCTGGTGGATATTTGGTTCTGTGGTTAGTGATTTGCTTGCCGCCCCGCCATATGTACGGCTGACAAGTCCTTTGCCGGTGAGCTCGTCGATATCGCGGCGAATGGTTTCAGTGGTAACGTCAAACTGCTCGGCCAGCGACATGATACGCACAGTGACATCGCTGCCCAAACGTTGGAGAATTCGTTCCTGGCGTTGATTTTTTGATAGGTGTTTCGTTTTCATCTTTTTGCCTTAAGCAGGGAATTTTCAAATTCCGCAAAACCGGTTCCGTTAGACTTGTCGGTAACCCATCTGGGCTGAAATTCCAGAGAATTGACGAAGTTCAAAACATTCAAAACGCCAATGGCGTTGGCAAAGAAATCGAACATCGGCGCATCATTGGGGAAATTGTCGACGAAGCAGATGCTGTCAGAATTGGTGTTTATATCCATTTTGAATACGTCCTTGATAAAATTCCGTGCCATTGAAAGCCTGTCGTAGTCGCCATACCGGCCGTTCACATGTATAGACTGATTTTGGCAACCGCGCCTTCAGTCTCAAACATATCGGCGATACGCCCGATCTCAATCATTGGCAAAGAATCGACATCTTCATAAAAAACAATAGCTAGATCGGCCTCTCTATAAACTTGGTTGGCAGAAATGCGGCGCCCGGAACTTCCTTAATGATGCGTTTGCCGATCTGTTCAAGCCGGTTGCGATCATCCCGACGCTATTTTTCATTGTGCCAGTATATACGAACCATCTTTCGGGATGATTCTTCACAATTAATTAAAACGCACCATTTCCCCCAACCACGCTATTGACCGGCCACATGCGTGCAATGTGGCCACACCTCACAGCCGGGCGTCCGGTAATAGGCACAACAATCAGCTTGGTTGCCTGAAGATTTTCGTGTGCCGTATATGCGAGCGCAGGCAGCTTTCCTTGCCAGGTCAGGGTATCATCTATATCGCACAGAACGACGTTGATCTGGCGGAGCGTTTCGGCGGGGCATTCATTCAACGGCTGCATGGAGTCCTCAGACAAGTGTTTTCGGGACCATCATATCGGCATCGGCGGCAAGATCGAGAAATGTATAACGGTTGCGAATCTCTCGAGCGTGGCTAACAGCATTGATGAAGAAGTCTCCGGCAAGGTTGATGTCAGCATAATCGACCGGGGCGCCAGCACGTTGAAGAACGGAGACTAGGTTTTCCGATGGGATAATAATTGCCTGAAGCTTTTCACAGATGCTGCTCCATGACTGATCAATGCGTGCGTTCAGTTGTTCAGCCCCATCTTTAGTAAGACGCTTTTTGTCAAATTCATCCCAGCAAGCAGCACCGATCTGATCGCCGAAGTGTGACATAATTGAATTTTTAGTCACTGCGCTTGGCGATACGTGCGGTGTTGGGCCTTGCAATAAGCTCTCCTGTAAGCGGGCCATGACGCATGTGGTAACCGCAATTTGCTCGCCGTGAAAAGCAATATCCCAGTCATCAGGGTGCATCATTTCTATGTAATGGCTGATCAGGTGTTCGCCCTGACTAGCCGGGAAACTGCCGTCGCACACCGTCATACCCATGCCGGAAAGCACCAGCAGGCGGGCCAACCGGCCCATGGCCTCCAAATCGCCTGACATAAGGGCCTCCGGTTCAGCAAGCAACGCCGTTTCATCATCGACGAGAAGGGAGAAAGGGGCTTCGCGGTATTCACTGTCAAATAGAAGATGCGCCAGCAACCAATCGACCTGTGCCGTCGCCCGGCAAATAGAATCACCCAACCCGGACTGAATCATACGTTTCGGTGCGGCGGCTAACACCTCAAGATCCATGAATACACCGTCTGGAGCCATCGTAGCCAAAGATTTTTTGTGGCCGCGCTCGGTAATTGCCGAATTAACGGACGTATAGCCGTTCATGGATAGTGCAGTGGCGAATACCGCACACTGTTTACCTTGTTTGGCGGCTGCATATTTGCAAAGGTCATTAATAGTCCCTGATCCAACGGCAATCAGCGTTCCGGCCTTTGAGGTCTCGGCGGTCAAGGCTTCTGCGAAAGCCATATCTGCATAGGGATTGTCGCCAAGATGAATTTTTAATACAGAGCCAAGACTTTCAAGTGCGCTTTCTACTCTTTTGCCCATGGCAGCATGGGTATTAGGGTCGCTGACCACGGCATAAGGTGGCTCAAGTTTGATGGCGCTAATTGCATCTGCCTCCATACCTTTCAGGCTGTTGGCAATTACAACGCTTTGGGTCGGCACTGATAGCACCTCCTTGCCGTCACCATCAGGATCGACAAGCGTTCCATCAACAAGCCTTGCGATTGTATCCATCGTCATTTGGAAATCCTTTCTCGCCTCGATAATTCTTAAATCATTTTTCGACATCGCCTATTTCCTCATGGCGAAGGAACATGAACATTTTAGTTCGACGATACAAAAATTTTCCGCCGTTCGAGCATCTTCTGTTTGCGTTGCATATAACCGCGTGTCAGTTTTCCGGGGTTCTCATTGCCGTCACCTACCAGGGGTCGAACACCAGCGTACGACCAGAGGACATCTTCTTCAGAAACCCCAGGATCAAAAAATTCGTCGAAACAACGTAGCAAATAATCAGGTTCGTCGGCGCTACATTTTACATCGTCAGGGGCATCATGGTGGGTCACATCGGTAGTGCCTATTATTAAGAAGTGTTCCATCCATGGCAGAGAACATGCCTCATCCGACGACAAAAACATCAATACGGTCTTTGATGTGATTTGCCGGTTTGGTGTATTGAAATAATGTCTAACCAACGGAATCGCAGGCCTTTAAAATTTCCCGACACTGGTAAGAAAAAGTGTTTCCCTCAGGTGCAAATACATTGTCGAAAGCGGCGGTGCCGATGGTGAAGGCATTGGCACCGGCTTCGGCGATGGCGGTGATGCGTTCCGGCGAATCAATGCTGCCGGCGACAATCAAATAGCCGTCGTCGAGTCCAGCACGGGCCGCCCTAATCAGATCGAGGGGATCCGCTTCGGTCGCACGATACGCCAACAGATCAACGCCAGGGCAACCAGCGGCTCGATATCGGGCGCAATCAGCTTCGATGTCTTTGGGGCTGCCTTCGAGACTTGTTGGGTGCCCAACAGGATGTCCGGGGAAGGGGTAGTAAGTTGCCCCGGTGCCCGATAAGGCATTTAAAGCAAAATCAACATCCTTACCGCCCAGCACCCTGTCGATGCCGATATCTGTTGCTGTTTGGACGGAATTGCGTATTTCTTCAGGTGTTGTACTTACGACTTCTAAATAAGAAGTTGCACCAAATTCCCTGATCCGCCGAGTCAATGTCGTAAGGGTTTTTTTATCAACGCCGACATCCTTAAAGCCAATATGGATCACCCCAATGTCCTTAATTTCCTCAAATATTTCAAGGCAATTAGCCACTGTTTTATCGCCGCGGGTAAGC
This sequence comes from uncultured Hyphomicrobiales bacterium, assembly GCA_964549055.1. Classification (GTDB taxonomy): domain Bacteria; phylum Pseudomonadota; class Alphaproteobacteria; order Rhizobiales; family JAJFHR01; genus JAJFHR01. The sequence continues at coordinate 5,537 of CAZJUF010000084.1, forward strand.
ATCAAAATGAAATCCATAACTCCTCCAGATAATCGATCGTCGAATTAAAATCTGAAACAATGTTGTACTAACAATATTAATATTGCAAGACATACATTTCATGTTGTATTATCCGTCTCGATAATTTACTGTAAATTTGGGGTGCGATATTGGCTGTTAAAAGCCTCGGGGAGATGTGAGAATTGGAAGTTTCCTCACACGACAGGCGAAAATCGAGTTGATTATTCCACCTTTACGATATCAAAAAAGGGAGTAGAAAAATGAAACATTCAAAGAGCAAATATTTTGTTGCCCTTGCAACAATTTTTCTGATGATTTCCAGCGTCGTGCGAGCAGGAGAGCTTACGGTTTATACGTCTTTGGAAGAGGACGACGTCAAAGTTTACCTGCAAACCTTTGCCAAGGCAGAGCCAAGCATCAAGGTAAACGTGCTGCGCCTATCAACGGGTGATTTAGGGGCGCGTATGTTGGCAGAAAAAAGCAACCCACAACACGACATTATCTGGGGTTGGGCTGTAACCCAGATGGTAGATCCTCGTATCATGGAAATGCTGGAGTCCTACAAGCCCAAAGGCATCGATATGGTGAACACCAATTTTCAGGACCCGGGAAATAAGTGGTTTGCCACAACCGGATATTTCGCCGCATTCTGTGTTAACACCGAAGTGCTGAAGAAAAAAAATCTGCCGATGCCGAGTTCATGGCAAGACCTTTTGAATCCAGTTTATAAAGGGCAACTGATCATGCCGAACCCGGCCAGTTCCGGCACCGGGTATTTGCAAATATCAAGTCTGTTGCAAATGAAAGGCGAAGACAAGGGTTGGAAATTCCTGAAAGAGCTCGACAAAAACATGGGCCAATACATCAAATCCGGCTCCAAACCCTGTAAATTGACCCGGGTCGGCGAGTACGCTGTCGGCGTATCATACGCCTTCGTTGGCGTCAAATCCATCGACAAGGGGTTCCCCATAAAGCTGGTTATCCCCAGCGAAGGCGCGGGCTACGAAATGGAAGTCAGTGGACTTATGAAGACCTCCAAGAACAAACCAGACGCCAAGAAGCTTCTCGACTGGCTTCTGACCAAGCAGGCTGGTGCACTTTATGGTCAGCGGGCTGCAATGTCCGTCGTGCCGGGTGCAGTCCAAGCCCAGAAAGCACGCGATGCTGGCTTGCCCGCGGATGTTTCTACCGTTCTATACAATATGGACTTTGACTGGTCGGCAAAAAATAAATCGCGGATCATCACTAAATGGAAAGCAGAAATTGAGCGATAATCTAAATCAAATATAGCATTCGGACGGGCGGTCGTAGTTTCGAGCGCTCGTTCGGTGCCTCAATTTCTTTAAAAGATGCTAGTGTCATAAAATGATCTTAAATTTGCAAAACGTCACCAAGCGGTTTGGTGATTTGGTGGCGGTCAATTCTGTTGGCCTGGAGATTGTTGAAGGTGAATTAATCTGCTTTCTCGGCCCCTCCGGTTGCGGCAAGACAACTTTATTACGTCTGGTTGCCGGTTTGGAGCTATTGGATGGCGGGAATATTCTTTTAAACGGGCAAGATTTATCAAAGACCCCTGAGCGGAACCGTAATTTCGGTATGGTGTTCCAATCCTATTCCTTGTTCCCCAATATGACGATTGGAAAGAATGTTGCTTACGGACTGGAATGCCGCAGATGGGAGAAACAGAAAATCAAATCCAGGGTCGATGAGATGCTTGAGTTGGTCCACCTGGAGGATCAGATTGACAAATACTCTAACCAGCTTTCCGGTGGCCAGCAGCAACGCGTAGCTTTGGCCAGAGCGCTGGCGCCCGAACCCTATGTCCTGCTTCTCGACGAACCTCTGTCAGCGCTTGACGCCAAGGTACGTATTGCATTGCGTCTGGAAATCCGAAGGCTCCAGCAGGGGCTTGGTATTACCACAATCATGGTTACTCATGACCAGGAGGAAGCCCTGACCATGGCCGACAGGGTCGTTGTCATGAACGAGGGGGCCATAGAGCAAGTCGGTTCCCCGAACGAAATATATAATGCCCCCTCAACGTCATTCGTTGCTGACTTCATCGGAACAATGAACTTTCTTGAAGTCACCACGCTTGATAGTGGGGCAGTTCGACTTGGAGACGCCGAAATAAAATGTGAAAACTGGAGCATTGAATCTCATCCAGGCAAACCTGCCCGCCTCGCCATAAGGCCCGAGGATGTGCACATTCTTACAAATCCTTCATCTTTAGAAAACGTTATTAAAACGCAGATCGACTGGATTGAATTTCTCGGCTCCACATATCGTGTTGATTTAACCTTCGATTTCGAGGGGGCAAAACAGGAATTGAAAGTGGAACTGTCCGCGACTTTGATGCGTGATTTGAATCTTTCAGTGGGCGAGTACACAACCATTTTATTGCCGGTAGAGCGTCTGTGGGTTTATGGGCAATGATCAGGCCCAGCAGTAATCTCATGGAAGAAGGTGAAGCGTGGAATTGATGCGAAAACAGTCCGAGTCGAAATTTCGAATCAGCGAACGCAATATTAAGATTGGGATGACTATGGCTGCGGCGTTACCGCTGCTGACCTTTGTACTTTATCCTCTATGGGCCATCTTGAAGTTGAGTTTCCTGCAACCAGACGGTAGCTGGGGATTTGATAACTACAGCCAATATTTTTCTGATCCAAGCTTTGTTGAAATCATCAGCAATAGCTTCGTGGTGTCGATCAGTGCCACAATTGTCACAATCATATTGGCCTACGCATTCGCCTACGCGATGCGTCGTTCCTCGATACCTTATAAGCCGCTCTGGAATTTTATTGCCATGCTTCCGTTGTTCTCGCCATCTCTTGTTCAAGCGCTGGGCTTTCAGCTGCTGCTTGGGCGCAACGGGGTGATCAATCGCACATTTGATACCGAGTTCGACATTTATGGGTTCTGGGGTATTTTTCTTTCAATCACAATGTACGCTTTGCCCCACGCCATCTTGATGCTTTCGGCGGCGCTAGCCGTAGCTGATGCAAGATTATATGAGTCTGCACGAATGCTTGGTGGATCCAGTTGGCGCATATTCTGGACGGTTACATTTCCGGCGACCCGTTACGGATTAATGTCAGCCGTGTTTATCGTTTTCACTATCGTAATAACAGATTTTGGCAACCCGATGGTTATCGGCGGAGATTACGGGGTTCTGGCCACAGAAATTTATAATCAGGTTTCTGGTCAGGCCAATTTCAACCTAGGGGCAGTTATCGGTGTCATCCTTATGCTGCCAGCAGCCATAGCTATGATAATAGAGCGCTGGGTTTCACGTCGCCAATCGGCTGCTATCACGGCGGGTTCGGTGCCCCTTGCAATCAAGCCTAGCCGCTTGTTCGATACACTGATGCTGATATTTGTGGTTTTGGTGTGTTCCGGCGTGTTGGCAATTATAGGCACTGTAGTTTTTGCCAGTTTCGTCAAGCTGTGGCCCTATAACATGTCGTTGACATTAGCGAACTATGACGTGGACGTGCAAGGCGGGTATGCTCCGGTTTGGACCAGCATCTGGATGTCTTGTTTGGCTGCGGTGTTGGGCGTCATCATGGTGACACTATCGGCTTTCGTTATTCAGAAGCTTTCCAACGTCTTAACGAAAATTTTGTATTTTCTGTCAATCCTTCCAGCGGCCGTTCCCGGCATGGTTTTGGGATTAGGGTATATATTTGCTTTTAATGATCCTGACAATCCGGTTTACATAATTTATGGTACCATTCTGATGCTTGCGATAAATACGGTATATCACTACCACGCACAGGGGTTCTTGATAGCAACCACCAGCCTTAAGCAAATCAGCGACACCTTCGATGAAGCTTCCGCCATGTTAGGCGGAAGCTTCTTATATACAATGCGCAAGATTACTTTGCCGATTGTCTGGCCGTCGATGATTAGCTTGGGAGTGTTTTTTTTCATGCGCGCCATGGTCACCCTTGCCGCTGTAATCTTCCTGGTGAACCCCAGCAACAATCTGGCGGCGGTTTCCGTGCTGCTGCTTGACGACGCAGGAGAAACCAGCCAAGCCGCAGCATTTTCAACTATAATCATGGTCGTGGTTGTGGGTGTTCTGGTTGTTTCCCAAGGTGTATTGCGATTCTTCAAAGTTCGTAACGTGTCGCTGATTAGTTAATTGATTACGCAGCCCGGTAAGATGCCAACACTTTTGATGGCACTGTCAGAGTAAAATGGCTTTGTCAGAGTAATAATTAAAGGGCAAAATGAGTTCTGTATTGGCGTATTTCAGGTTGCAAGTTGCCGCCACTCTGCCAAGGCGACAGATCGATTGCGCTTGAAATTTTGGCGGCTGTGAAGATGGCGTTCCAGGTTGAAATAATTGTAGATCGATGCGTGCAGGGAGGCGAATTTCTGTAACGACTTGGCTCTCCTGAACTTCTCCATCTCTCGTTCTCGTCGACGAAATGGCTGGTGCGAGTTTTCAGCCCGATTGTTCAGCCAGCGACGCATTTCCTAAGCGTGTGTTAATCGTCGGCGGTGGCTACATTGGTCTGGAGGCTGCTTCGGTTGCACGTAAATGCGGTGTGGAAACCACATTGATCGAGGC
>CAZJUF010000085.1:0-10103 GCA_964549055.1 uncultured Hyphomicrobiales bacterium
TTTGAATGTGCAGGTGTGAGGGCAGGGCATCAATGAGCAAATGATTGGCTTCTTTAGAGAAGGCAAAATGCCCGCACACCAGTTGGGTTTCATGATCGGTGCCAAACTCGCCATAGACCAGAGCGCCGGTTCCATCAAAGCCCGATTCTTCAACAACCCGGTCCAGCTGCACCGCCTGATGTTCGGTTGTTGGGTCGCAATAAAGTGTGTGAGCGGCCCCACGCATGATGATCAGTAAATCACCCTGCTCAAGCAGAACCGGCGGTCTATCGGTTTCAATGCGCACCAGACACCGGCCCTTGTGGGCAAAATGAAAGCGCGCAACGTTTTCAAACGACGGTACGCTAATGCTCCACGGCGAGGTGAAAGACGTGCGGAAATACAAGGTGCCGGACATTTGCAGGCATGACAGAATATCGCTCAAAATATCCATAATGTTTTCTTTCAATGGTTCAGGCAACTATACAGGGATTTTTCTCATAAATCCAAACTCTGTACGATTGATCAAGAATTTTGGATTAATCGTCATTCTCAAAAAATAAAATCAGCCTTATGTGTCCTTCAGCAACAAGTCGGGTTGTCCGGCTTTGTCACCATGTTTTAAGGAACACACAATGAAGATCACCCAGACGTTGATGGCTCTCGGCCTTGCTTTTACTCTTGGTCAAGGCGTTGCCCAGGCGCAATCCCCCTCCGATTTGAATGATCTCGAAATTGCTCATGTGGCTTATACCGCCGACAATATCGACATTCAATATGCCCACCTGGCTCTGGCCATATCAAACAATCCAGCTGTGCGTGAGTTTGCCCAGACCATGATCCGCGACCATGAAGCTGTCAACACACAGGCACTGGCCTTGCTGGCAAAACTGAAAGCCCAGCCGCAGGATAATTTTCTCTCCAAGACGCTTGTGAAGAATTCAAAAAAGCTGATTGACGAAATGAGCCAGCTGCGCGGTGCCAAGTTCGACAAGCGTTATGCCGAAAACGAGCTTGCCTACCATAAGGCCGTCAACGATCTGGTTGGCAATGCGTTTATTCCAAACATTGAAAACGCTGACGTGAAGAAATTATTCAAAGCGGGCTTTGAAATCTTCAAGGCTCATCAGGCCCAGGCCGAAAAAATGGTCAAGGCGGTCATGTAAATGAAAATAATATCAAGACGAAATATCTTGATCCGGGCCATGGCATCACTTGTTGCCATGGCTTCGGCTCCCTTGTTGGTGCATCCGGCGCGCGGACAGACTGGCTCGCCAAAGGTGCATCATGTGGAAATAAGCGGGTTTAAATTCAACCCCGAAGTCCTCACGGTAAAACCGGGGGATACAATAATCTGGACCAATCAGGATATCGCTCCCCATACAGCAACGGCACTCGACAACAGCTGGGATACCGGCACCATCGCACAAGGTAAATCGCAGAAAATAGAGGTGACCCGGAATTTTTCATTGGAATACTTCTGCCGCTTTCATCCCCAGATGCAGGCGAAACTACAGATCGCATTAGATTAGGTGCTTTTCGATACTGTTTGTAAAAAGAACATCAATTTACCTGGCTGGTAACCCCATGGCTTTGCCAGCCAGTGCGGTGCGTACCTTATTCAGCGCTTCAAGATTGGCGATGGTGTCCTTTGGACGCTCTTTTGCCACGCCAACCAGAAGTGCTTCAATAAGAGCAAGAGTTGCCGTGTGCATGCTCAACATATCTGTGCGACCGCGCGCAACACTTAGAACCAGATCAACTCTGTCGCGCAATCGGTGCTGAAGTGTATCGGAAAACAATATTCTGGTAAGACCAAGCCTGTCGGCCTGATCCAGCAACACGTCCAGTTCCCGATAGACCCGGCCATAGGCAAAGATCATCACAAGGTCGCCTTGTTTGAATTGCTGAATGTCATCGGCAAGAAGGATCCCCGCCTGTGTAAGACTGCGCGCATCAAGGCCAAAGCGCGCCAGTTGCACCTTGAAATATTCTGCCATGGCACTTGATGGACCCAACCCGAAAATAAATACCCGCGGCGCTTCGACAATAGAGTGTACAGCATTGCAAAAATCATCTGAACTGATGTCGCGGCGCAGGCTATCGAGTGAGTTTTGATGGATATCCAGTGTCACATCAAGCACGGACGCCAGACCACCGCCAACCTCGCTAAGCGTTCGCGCCATGCGACTGGCCGGTGACGGGTTTTCCCGCAACTCCTCAACCAACAGGCGCCGTAATTCCTCCATACCGCTAAACCCAAGTGCCTTGGTGGTGCGAACCACCGTGGCGTCACTGGTGCCGGTCTGTTTGGCCAGGGCGGAGGCGGAAGCGATGAGGACTTCTTCCCTATTATCGAGAAAATACTGGGCCACGCGTTGTTCTGCCGGGCTGATTTGCTGCAAACACGCGGCTATGCGCTCATTGAAGGTGGCGGCAGAGGCCATGACAGTGGATCCTTTTTTGGCGATACGGTTGACTCGTTTCGTAGCATATACTACGAATAAAGAAATAAGTAGTAAATACTACGTACTGCATTTGAGTTGAAAAAAACAGGGGTCCACATGTCACTTCTGGAAAACGCGAAAAACCTGCCGAAAGGTGTCTGGGCATTAGGTTTTGTCAGCCTGTTCATGGATGCCTCATCGGAACTTGTGCACAGTCTTTTACCAGCGCTGTTTGTCTCTCTTGGCGTCTCCATGGCAGCCGTTGGTTTTATTGAAGGCGTGGCCGAAGCAACCGCCTCCATTACCAAATTGTTTTCCGGTGCCATTAGCGACTGGCTCGGCAAGCGCAAACTACTTGCCATCATCGGCTATGGTCTGGCCGCCATTACCAAGCCGCTGTTTCCTCTGGCCCAATCGGTCGAGGTATTGTTTGCAGCGCGCTTCATCGACCGCATCGGCAAAGGCATCAGAGGGGCACCGCGCGATGCGTTGATTGCCGACATCACACGACCGGAAATGCGTGGTGCAGCCTATGGCTTGCGCCAGTCACTGGACGCTGCCGGTGCCTTCATCGGCCCACTACTGGCAATTGCCCTGATGGCGTTATTGTCTGACAATATCAGTCTGGTGCTGTGGTTTGCCCTGATCCCGGCAGTTTTGTGTATGTTGTTTCTCGTGTTTGGTGTTGAAGAGCCTGATACAATTCCGGCCGCCAAAGGCAAAGATGCCAAATCCAGCCTGCCTTTGCGCCGTGGTGACCTCGCTCAAATGAGCACTGGATACTGGCTTATTGTTGCTATTGGCGGGCTGTTTGCTCTCGCCCGTTTCAGCGTCGCCTTCCTGTCCTTGCGCGCCATTGATCTCGGGCTTCCCATCGGCCTGTCACCGCTGGTGCTGGTGGCGATGATGGTTGTGTTTTCACTGTCATCTTACCCGGTCGGTGTGCTGGCCGACCATATGGACCGTCGCCTGTTACTGGTATTGGGGTTCTTCGCACTCATCTTATCCGAACTGGTACTGGCCAGCGCGCAGAACTATGTTGTGGTAATGATCGGCGTGGCAATCTGGGGCATTCATCTCGGTCTCACCCAGGGATTATTGTCGACGTTGGTGGCAGCCAACGCCCCGGATCATCTGCGCGGCACAGGCTTTGGCATTTTTAATCTCGTTAACGGTCTGGCCCTGCTGTTTGCCAGCCTTGTTGCCGGTATCGTGTGGCAGATGTTTGGTGCCTCCATGGCCTTTTACGCCGGAGCAGCCTTTGCCACCGCAGCGCTTTTGCTGTTGCTGCTGTCTTTCCGCTCACAACACTGGGTTTGAAAAATCCGCTATTATAACCTGTAGTGGTTGGGCGACAGTCGATCCTTGATCCACGCAGGTTTGTTGTCAACGATATAGTCTGTGAGTATTGCGGCACTCCACATGGCCATCAATGCTACCCATGCGGTGAGCGCGAAGACCGCGCCGCCGGTGATGCCGGCACCCACAGCACAGCCGCCAGCAAGCATACCGCCAAATCCCATAAAACTGGCGCCGACAATATATCTTACCATGCCGGTGCTGTTATCAAATCTCTGCAAGTGAAATTCCCGCCCGATCAACGAAGCTGCCATTGAGCCGATAAATACGCCAGGAACCAAAGCGACATCAAACCCCATCGGCAAAGTGGGTGAATTAATCAGCCCCATTAGCGTATCAGCTGAGGGGCCGGTGAAACTGACACTTTTGATGCTGACAGGATCAAATGACAGCTGCGACATGGCGTAAGTGAAGGTCCAGCCAAGGGCAATTACTGCCCCCACACCGATGGCAGACACGACAACCGAAAGGGCAACATTATTGCGCTTTGCCAGCCATAGCCCGGCAAATAACCACAAGAAGCCCAGCACCACGCCCGTCGTTACACCCGAATTGCCGATGGCCAGCAAATCACGCGCAGCACCGCCTTCAACCGTCCACAATGACCCGAGAAACTCGCGGGCAGGAGATAAGGCACCGCGCAAAGAAGCCTGAGCGACAACTGTCAGGATTAACCCGGAAACAAGTGCCCGCAGATTGCCGGTAGCCGACAGAACCAGCAGACGACTGGCGCAACCGCGCGCCAAAATCATACCGACGCCAAAAATTAACCCACCCAGTATGGCACCCGACAGGCTGCCGGTTGCAGCCAACTGGCGGGCTTCCGAAACGTCAAGCAGCCCGAGTAAGATGGCAGATTGGGTGGCGGCGACAGCTGCTGAAAATACCAGAACCCAAACGGCAACTTTACGGCCAATAGCGCCATGCCCGAATTCGATTGTTGCCGCGCGCAGGCAAAATCGCGAACGTTGGGCCAGGGCGCCAAAAAGAACGCCGACCACCAGTCCGCCCACCGCCAGAGTGTTTTTTTCACCTATCGCATCGCTAAGTGTAATCAGGTCCATTGTCTTTTCCTTCAGATCCTTCAATACACATATGAAAATGTGAATGAATTGATTTATCTCAAAATATTACGATTTGAGACATAATCTGCGGAAAATATTGGGCCTCAGCCTTTGCGAGGACGACGACAGCGGGGACAGAGACTTTTAAGCCGAGGCAGTTTGTTTCCAGTTTCCACCGGTTGCCACCAGTTGGTGCACCAGCCTGACCGCCCCCGGTGCATCCGCCCCATAGCCATCGGCACCGATGTGATCGGCGAAATCCTGGGTCAGCGGCGCGCCGCCAACGATGATCGGGTAGGGCTCATCAGCTTCCCTGAAAGCGGTGATGACTTTCGCCATTTGCGGCATGGTGGTGGTGAGCAGGGCGGATAATCCAATAACATCAGGCTTTAGCTCACGGGCTTTTTCCAAAATCACATCAGGCGCATTGTTAACACCGAGATCAACCACCTTGTAGCCCGCACCTTCGAGCATCATGCCGACCAGATTTTTACCGATATCATGTACGTCACCCTGTACGGTTGCCAGCATTATCAGGCCCTTGGGTTCAACCTTGGATTTGGTCAGCAGTGGCCGCAGTATTTCCAGCCCGCCTTTCATGGCCCGCGCAGACAGCAACATTTCAGGCACAAAAATACTGCCGTCGGAAAACATGCCGCCCACTTCTTCCATCGCCGCAATCAAGGCGTCATCCAAGATGGTGTTAAGCGCAATACCCTCTGCCAAGGCTTTTTTGACCAGCACGATCGCTTCGGCATCTTCACCATCGACCACATGGTCAAACAAATCATCGAGCAGGTTTTCCTGGGTCTCATTCAAGTTGCTTTTTTTGACCAAAGTTAGATCAGGTTCGGCGCTTTCTTTCTTACGGCCAAATTTCTCATAATCCGCAGCTTCCGGCGTGCCGCTTGTGTGCTGGCCCGCCCACGGGCGCTCGCCTCGGCGGAATTTTTGAATGGCAGCGACAGACGCCCTGACATTTTCCACCGGTGTCTCGGAGCTGAAGTTACATAAGTACAAAAGATTTTTACCGCCGGGTTCGGCGATTTCGAGATATTCGTGAATACGCTTTTCAATCTCTTCGCCACTACCCGACATCAGCAGATTGTTTGACACCCCGAACATCACCGGCAGATCGCGGGCCACCGCATAGTCCTTGGCCTTTTGTGCGCCGACACGATAAAGATCAGGATCCTGCACTTTGAGATAAAGCGGGTTGGCGCGCAGTTTGAACTCCCAGAACTTCTCCTTGTCCTCAACAAACGAATCTCCCCACCAGTTATCAACAATAGCCTTGTTGTCGGTTAAAGAGCGCAACCGTTCAATATAGTGAAGGGCGAATTCTTCCAGCATCCCCAGCGAGATAAACGGCAGGGACGCCACCGCATCACTGCCGGGAACAATGGCGACACCGGGAAAGCGGCGGCAAAACTCATTGATGTAAGGGGCCAGAACTTCATCGGTCAGATAGGTCATAACCTTGTGCACGTAAGCCGGATTATCCTGCATCTGCAACACCAGCGTTTCAAACGTCATCACGTGGGAGGCAAGGGTGAACGGTCCGCAATAAACCAGAGAAGGCTCAACACCGGTCACATCCGCGAATAAGTGGGAGACATCCATGGCAAAGGGAATACGTCCGGCATTGAGATCCAAAGGCTTGAGTTTGGCGAGATCTTTTTCGCATGTCACCAGCGGCGTGGTGTTGTCAATCGCCGGTGTCAGGTCATCGAACTTGGCAATGTCACAGCCAATCGCTTCGGCTTCAATATTATACGCGTCCCAACATAGGTCCGGCGTATCGAACTCAAGATCATGGGCGGTTTTAAAGGCACCATAAACAAAGGCTTCGGGATCGGAATAAAACGTCCAGGCATGGGTGCCCATGTATTTCATGTTGAATTCATGACACTGCTGAACAAACGGTATCTGGTCCGCTTGATTGGATAAAAAACCATTCTCCAGCATCTCAAATCCGGCGCTGAAATCAAATTCAGTGAAATCAAGTTTTGTCATGGGCTTAAATCCCTGTTTTTGCACGAACAACCTGTTGAGCGCTATTTTAGCCAAAAAAATCAACCACGCCTCTCGTATTTTGTTATAGTCACATACGTTAAACGCATGTGATATGAGGACGGTATGAACATCGACTGGCGCATCACCATGGCGCTCAATCATTTGAGCGCATTCGAAACCGCCGTCGACAAAGGCAGTTTCACCAGGGCTGCCCAAAGTCTCGGCACCACCCAACCCTCTGTTAGCCGCCACATCGCGTCATTGGAAAACCTGCTTGAGGTTAAATTGTTCAACCGCCTGCACCATCGCGTCGAACTGACACCGGCGGGCCGGGAGCTTTATGAGGCGGTCAAACTCGGCCTCGGCCACATCCGCCACGCCGCCAATCGTATCTCAACCAAACGCACCCCCAATACATTGCTGATTGGCTGCACTTACGGATTTGCCCATCTGTGGTTGATGCCACGATTTTCAGCGTTGCAGAAATTCATGCCCGGTCATGAGTTTCGCATGGCAACAGCGGATACCACCAGTCTGTTTGATTTGCAGGAAACAGATTTTGCCCTGCGCTTTGGCACCGGTGACTGGAGCGATGGCCACAGTCAAAAACTGTTTGGCGAGGAGCTTTTTCCGGTGTGTTCGCCACAATTTGCTCAAACGCACTTTGGCGGCTGTTCAAACGTTGATCCATCTGCCCTGGCCAGCGCCCCCCTTATTCATGAGCGTCAGGAAAAATACAGCTGGCTGTCGTGGCAGCAATGGCTCGGCCACCATAAGGTCGAATACCAACCCGCAGCCAACACCTATTATTATGACAACTACGCGCTCACTTTGCAGGCAGCGACGGAAGGTTTGGGGCTTGCGCTGGCCTGGCAGCATCTGGCTGAGCCGCCACTCAAATCCGGCCAGCTGGTCGAGCTTCCCGGCCTGCGCATCAGCACCAAAAGCGGATATTATCTTGCATATCGGCGAAACCATCCCCAGGCAGACACAGTCGTCAACTGGTTCAAAGCCATGGCAAAGTCGCAGGAAAACCTGTTGCCTCGATCGGTTTGAGACAACGTATTTTCCTGCGGAAAACTGCAAGCATTGATTGTCGCTGCAAGAAGCGTTCTGTTAGGGTTGCGCGATCGAGGCAGCGAGGTGCTCCAAATGCCATATATTCAACGAATTGATGATTGCCTGGCTCCAGCAATAGGTGCCAACGGGCTCAATGTGTCTGTCTACAATGAATTGCTGGCCAAAGCTGACGACGCATTGCTCAGCCTCAAACAGGCCCATGATGACAACACCCTGCCGCTGTTGTGCTGGCCCGGACGGTGCGATGATATCGACAACTCTGCCCCTGTTGTTGCGCGTTTTGCCGGCGGTGCCAGCGATATCTGCCTGTTGGGGGCAGGCGGCTCCAGTCTTGGCGCGCAAGCTCTGGCCCAGCTCACCGGCTGGCGCACACCGGGTACCGTCATCAGGGGCGAACCCGGATTTCCCCGGCTGCATTTCTTTGACAATCTCGATGCCTTGAGCCTGACAATGGCGCTGCGCACACTTGATCTTAAAACCACGCGCTTTTTAGTGATCTCAAAATCAGGCACAACTGCCGAAACCCTGATGCAACTGCTTAGCTGTGTTGCCGCCATTGAAGATGCCGGGCTCGACTGGAATCTCGGCCAGCATTTTCTCGCCATTACCGAGCCAGCCTTGGCAGGTCAGGACAATCCCTTGCGCAGATTATGCAGCCAGTGGAACATTGAAGTGCTTGATCACGATGTCGACGTTGGCGGTCGCTTTTCTGTTTTGACCAATGTCGGCATGATCCCTGCTGTATTGATGGGACTTGATGCCAAAGCCATCAGGGCAGGTGCCGCCGAAGTGCTGGCCCCGTTGATCAAAGGCGTCAGTGCCGCTGATTTTGCACCAGCACTGGGGGCAGCTTTAAACGTTGGTCTGGCTCAAGCCAATAATCATACCGCAACCGTCATGCTGCCCTATGCCGATCGCCTGCAATCTTTCTCGCGCTGGTTTGTGCAGCTTTGGGCCGAAAGCCTCGGTAAAAACGGTCAGGGAACCTTGCCGGTGGCAGCCATTGGCCCCTCAGATCAGCACAGTCAGCTGCAACTATTCCTCGATGGCCCCAATGACAAGCTGATAACGGTGATCATGACCGACACGGCAGGTTCAGGTCCGCGCATTTTAGATAAATACAAGAGCGATCCGCAAATTGGCTATCTCGCCGGTAAAAGCGTCGGCGATCTTGTTGATTGCGAGCAACGCGCAACCATCGCCACCTTGACAAAAAACGCGCGTCCCGTGCGCACTTTGGCAATTGGAACCGTGGACGAGCGCACCATGGGTGCTTTGCTGATGCATTTCATGCTGGAGACCATCATCTCGGCAAAGCTCATGAACATCGACCCCTTTGACCAGCCTGCCGTCGAACAGGGCAAGGTTCTGACGCGGGAATTTCTGGCAACCATGTAAGGCGGGCAGAACACGTGAACAAGATACAGCGATTATCAGAAGGCACCATCAACCGCATAGCTGCGGGCGAAGTGGTCGAGCGCCCGGCCAGCGTCGTCAAGGAGCTGGTTGAAAATGCGCTTGATGCCGCTGCCACCGACATTGAAATCATCGCCACTGGCGGCGGTCTCGATCTCATTCGCATCGTTGATAATGGCCACGGCATGAGCGCCGATGATCTGGAATTGGCGATTGAACGCCACGCCACCTCAAAACTAAAAAGCGACGATTTGCTCGATATTAATACGCTTGGTTTTCGCGGTGAAGCCTTACCCTCCATCGGCTCAGTTGCCCGCCTGGCCATCGCCACGCGCGTGGCCAACAGCGACAGCGGCCATGCCATCGCCGTTGATGGCGGCAAAGTGAGTGCCATAAAACCCGCAGGCCTTGATTTCGGCACCCGCATCGAAGTTGCCAATCTTTTCTACAAAACCCCCGCCCGACTAAAATTCATGAAGACCGAGCGTTCAGAAAATAACGCCATCATAGATGTGGTAAAGCGCCTCGCCATGGCCAACCCTCAAACTCGCTTCAGGCTGGTGGCAGGCGAGCGCGAGGTCTTTGACCTCATCGCTCAAAGTAGTGATACGCAAGGCAAGCTCGCCCGTCTGCGCGATGTTATGGGTGATGAATTCAGCGACAATGCCGTTGTCGTCGATTTAATGCGCGAGGGCGTTGGGCTGTCGGGCTTTGCCGCCTTGCCGACCTTGAACCGTGCTAA
>CAZJUF010000086.1:0-10012 GCA_964549055.1 uncultured Hyphomicrobiales bacterium
GCCTCGCTGTCACCGGGAAACGAGCAGAGTTTTTACTGGGGCAGCGATGGCCGCACGCGTGAAGGTACGCGCAACTATATGGGGTCAAAGGACAAATCTATTGACCGACTGATTGAGGCTTTGATCGAGGCGCGCGACAGAAAGAAATTTGTTACAATAGCGCGGGCAATTGACCGGGTATTGATGAGTAAAAACTACGTCATCCCGCTATTTTACCTGCCTGCACAATGGGTGGCGCACAAGAAGTATTTGAAACACCCAACCACAACTTCTCTATACGGTTATCGTATTGATACTTGGTGGTCAGGGGAGAATCAGCCAAAGTAACCAGAGGCCTAGAGCCTGTCATGCTTTCAGGCAAGTATTTGACGGGCTCTAATGATAACCGGTGGTGCTTATTAATGATACTGTGCGATCAATCCGAAATTGACGGCTATACAAAAGAAGGTGTTTGGGGGCAGGCAACTCTTGATGCTCTGTTTCGCAAAAACGTGCGTAGCCATGGCGACCAGATTGCCCTGAGCGATCCCCCTAATCGCGAGAATTTCACCTGCGGAGCTGCGCGTCGGCTTACCTATGGTGAAGCTGACGAGATCATTGATGATCTGAGCGCCATGTTTCGCATGCTTAAACTTGATCGTGATGATGTGGTGGCGGTGCAATTGCCCAACACGGTCGAATTGCCCCTGTTGATCCTTGCCTGCTTTCGCGCCGGTTTGATTATTTCAATTCTGCCGACATCGTGGCGCCAGGCCGAGCTGGAACAGGCTCTCAATAAAATTTTGCCGAAGGTTTTGATTACGCAATATATAGCCGGTGACGTCAATTTTCCCGATCTGATGCGCGAAACCACCGTCAATGTTCCTTCCATCCGCCATATTCTGGCCTTTGGCGATGATGTCCCCGATGGCATTGTTGCGGTTGACAAGGCCATCAGTTTTGCCCGGGAAAATGACGATTTCATCTTTGATGCCGCGGACAATTCCGGTTCGGCAAGCGCCAATGATGTTGCCATTATTTCCTGGAATGGTGCGGTTTCTCCCGACCTTAAACCCATACCACGTACACACAACCACCTTATATCGGCAGGCCTGACCGTATTGCTTGAGGCTTCTCTGGAAAACCAGGGTTCCCTATTATGCCCTTTCAGCTTTTCCGGCCTCGCCGCTTTGGGGGTCTTTTTTGTACCGTGGATTTTAACCGGGAGCAGTCTTCACCTGCACCAGCCTTTTGACCGGATCTGTTTCATGCAGCAAATCAGGCTGGAAAAACCGACATTCACAGGCCTGCCCGCAGCCGCGCTGACAGGTCTGGGCGGGGGTGTTAAAAAGGGAAATCTGGACATTTCCTCTCTCAAGGCAATGGCATGCCTGTGGCCGACTTTTGGCTCGCGCAATTCGAGCGCAAACATCGACGCGTCATTGCTGCCGCCAATTATTGACATTGTCAGCATTAGTGAAATGGCCCTTTTCAGTCTTCGCCGCTCGGACAATCCAGCCATAAACTTCATTCCCCATGGCGAATGCAAGTTCCCCTCGTTTACCGAAGGTGCTCCTTCATTGATAACAACCCGGCTCAAAGGCTGTGTCATGAGAAATGGCAGTGCCGGAACCATGTTGGTGGGGCAACTGATGATCAAAGGTCCGATGGTTTGTGCGGGCTTGTTTACACCCAAAACCGCTGATGGAGAAGAACTTGCCCCACTGGAAGCTGATGGTCATGGGTTTATTGCCACCGGTGTGAAGTGTGAAATTGTTGACGAAGGCGGCCCGAAGCTGAAGCCTGTCGATCGCCTCAACAATATTATCTATCACGGCGGTCTGGCTGTGGCGGCTGAAGATCTTGATGTGATTTATTCGGAATTTTCCGGCGTTGAACACGCCGTCGCTGTCTCAGTGCCTGATCCGATATTGGGGGAGCGCATTGCCGCTGCTATTGTTCCTGGTAGCGAAACGGGTTTTTCTTATGACGATTTCAAGAGTTTTCTGGAAAATCGTCAGCTGGCACCTTATAAAATTCCCTGCCGGGTGATTGAAGTGAAAGAAATTCCGGTTGATGACGAAGGTGTTGTTGTGCGCCAAGCCATTGAAACCTGAACCTCAAAACGGTAGGACAGATGCGCTCAACCCACCATTACAGGGGTGATGCACCACCGGAGTTTTTAAATCTGGCGCACTATTGCCTGGCTGCAACTGCGCAACAGTTCCCCGAAAAAATCGGCCTGATTGCCGCCACCAACCCACACGGTAGCGGTGATGATGAAAGCTGGACTTTTGCAGAACTTGAAAAAATTGTTTTAACCGGTGCGCGGGGATTGCTGGAACGCGGCATCAATCCTGGCGACAGGTTATTGATCAGGCTGGATAATACTGCAAATTATGCCTTTCTGTTTTTGGCCGCTACAGCAGCCGGTATCATTCCTATTCCGTCCTCGGCACAATTAACTGCCGAAGAAATCGCCTATATAATTGAAGATGCCCAACCTTGCGCCATCGCCGTTGACCCAGATCTGGCAATGCCTGAGTTGAGTGCTTCTGTAAAAGTTTTTGACCTTGATGACGTTGTGGAAATTCTCACCACTGGCTCGAGCGGTGCTTACGCCAACACCCACAACAATGACCCGGCTTACCTGATATATACTTCCGGCACTTCTGGCCGTCCCAAAGGTGTTTTACATGCGCACCGGGCGGCCTGGGGGCGGCGACCGATGTACCAGGGTTGGTATGGCATCGACCATGAAGATATTCTCCTGCATGCTGGTGCCTTCAACTGGACCTATACTCTTGGCACCGGATTGCTGGATCCCTGGGCCAACGGGGCAACAACCGTCGTCTATACCGGAAAGCGCGACGCCACTGTGTGGCCGCCTCTTATTGCCCGCTATAGAGCCACTATTTTTGCCGCAGTACCCGGTGTTTATCGACAGGTTTTAAAGTATAACACGAATTTCAGAAAAACCGTTTCGACACTGCGCCACGGCCTTGTTGCCGGTGAGCCCCTGCCCGCCAAAGTGGCGGAAGACTGGGAGCGGGAAACCGGCACCAGACTTTATGAAGCACTGGGGATGAGTGAGATTTCCACCTATATATCCTCGAGCCCGCACACCGGCATAAAACCGGGTTCTCCGGGAAAGGCGCAAGCGGGACGCTCCCTTGCCATTATTCCTGCGACCGGCAAGCCCGAGCCGCTCCGCGCCAACCAGACGGGGTTGATCGGTGTGCACAGGTCGGACCCGGGGTTGATGCTGAGGTACTGGAGCCAGGACGGTGAGTTTGAAAAGTCGTTTCGTGGCGAGTGGTTTTGCGGCGGCGATCTGGGCGAATTTGATGAGGACGGGTATTTCTGGTTCAAGGGACGCAATGACGATCTTATGAACGCACAAGGCTATCGTGTATCACCGCTCGAAGTTGAACAGGCACTGATGCAACACAAAGGGGTTGCCGAAGCAGCGGTTGGGGAAATCAGAGTGCGTGAGGATTTGTCGATTGTCGTTGGCTTTATTGTCAGGGAAGAAAACCAGGCAGTTTCCAGTGACGCCCTCAATGTTTTTCTAACGCAACACCTTGCCGATTACAAATGCCCCAAGCAGTTTTTAATGGTTGCCCGCCTGCCCCGCAGCGCCAATGGCAAGCTTTTGCGCCGACAGCTTTCCACGCTATTTTCTCAAACTCTGCAACCATAGATTAAAAGTTCATCAAATATTTACCTAAGTTTCCGATAAAAACGGGGTGTTTTTTTAAAGATTCCCAGTTTCAGTCCGCTTCATGCTTTGAAAAACCGGCTGGAGCACCGTTTTAGGTAATAAGGCGTATAATTTCATGCATGTTCAAGCTCGAATTCTCGTAGTCGCAAATCAGGAAACAACCCGTCATTCATTGGCGCGAAAACTGGAGAAGAATGGTTACGAGGCAGATTCTGCCGATGTTCTTGTTGCTGAAACGATGTGCGTTGGCGACAAACGGCCAGATCTTGTGCTGATTGATCTACAGGGCGAAGAAAAAAATTGCGACATCACTCCTCACCTCAAACTGGCCGACAGATTGAAGTCTGAATTTGGCGGCACGCCTTTACCTATAATAATCGTAGGTGGCTCGAGCAAACAAATGGCCACGCATATTCATAGCGCACGCGATATGGGTCGCATTGATGATGCTATTCTCAACCCCATAGATGATCTGCAGATATTCGGGCGGATCAATTCACTGGTGCGCCTCAATACCATGCGCGAAGAACTCGTTCGGCGTCTGGACACCACATCAAAATACGGTTTGGAAGCACCGGAGTTTACGCACCCGCCCAAACATATTGAAGATGCGACAATTCTGGTGCTGGGGGCGAATTCATCTTTCCAGATCATTGAAAATGCTCTGGCCAAACATGCAACCCTGGTGGGTGCTTTGACCGTCGGCACTGCTCTCGATTATATGTTGCGGCGCGATTTTGATGCGGTTTTGATTGATGTGGAAGGCTCGGAACATCCCTATCTGGAATTCTGTCAGGATATACGTCGTAACTCGCAACTCTATAATACACCGATTGTGATGATCGCTGATCCTGCGACCATGTCAAATCCATCTCGCGCCTTTGATATTGGTGTGACTGATATTCTCGCCAAGCCAATTGAGGCGAGTGAGTTGCAAACGCGGATGCTAACTCTCATCCGTGAACTTCGTTTTCGTGATGCCTTGCGAAATATATACTCCAAGGCCCGTCACCTGGCCACCAGCGATGGCCTGACCGGGCTTTACAGTCGCGGGTTTTTACTTGAGCACATGGCCTCCCAGATCGATAATGCGGAAAAAACCGGCAAGCCTTTGACCATCGCATTTTTCAACATCACCAACATAAATCAGATCAATGCCCGACACGGGTATGCTGTTGGTGACAGAATAATTCGCCAGGTAGGTGACGTTATGGGCATGCTGGTGCGTGGTGAAGATTTGACTGCGCGTTATTCCGGTGCGCGTTTTTGCGTGCTGTTGCCTGATACCTTGCCCGATGCTGCCAGCATTGCTGTTAAACGCATCGCCGGCGTGGTCAACTTTACCGAGTTTTCCGTACAAGACGTGCATGAACCCATCAGAATAGAACTCGGTCATGCCGTGGCCGGTTTCCGCTCTGGCGATCGCGCTGAAGAACTGGTGTCGCGGGCGCGCAAACGGATATTCGAAATCGTCAACCCCACACCACTGGCAATGACCGGGGCATAATCGCCTTCAAAAATTGCAACGTGTGGAGAATTGCACGATACTCTGCACCACGTTAATTTTGGTGGCAAAATCTTATGGCAAATTCTGATCCGATCGTTATCGACGTCGTCTCCGACGTAATGTGCCCGTGGTGTTACATTGGCAAACGCAGGCTTGAAGCAGCCTTAAAACAGCGACCGGACCTTGATGTTGTGGTTCAGTGGCAGCCTTTCCAGCTTGATGCCACTATTCCCAAGGAAGGTATGGACCGTCAGGAATACCTCAGCAGGAAATTTGGCGGGCCGGAAGGTGCCAAATCTGTCTATGCCAATATTGTCGAAGCCGGTGTTGCCGAAAACATCCCCTTTGCTTTTGACAAAATTCCCTATTCTCCCAACACCGTTGATTGTCACCGGCTCATACACTGGTCCAGGCAAGGCGGGCATCAAGACGCCCTTGTCGAGCGCCTGTTCGAGATGTTTTTTATTGAAGGGTTGAATGTGGGGGATCATGCGGTATTGCAAAAAGCGGCAGAGGATGCCGGTATGGATGGCGAGAAAGTGAAACAACTTCTGGCTGGTAACAGTGATATCGACACTGTCGTACAAAGCATAGCTTCAGCTCAGAAGATGGGTATTCAAGGTGTCCCGTGTTTTATTTTTAACAATAAATTTGCGGTTTCCGGCGCGCAAAGCTCAGATGTAATTGTAGAACTTCTTGATAAAGTATCTCAAGAGGAAACCGATTGATCGGCAATTTTTGAGAGTTGTGCCAACAGGGTTCTGGCGCCATCAAGGCGTATTTCAGGCGATGGCCAGTCGCGTATCAAAACCAGCTTGTGATCCGGTCTGAGTTTGGCATTGCGGCCCTGATCATTGATAAAATCAACCAGTCCTGCCGGGTTTTTGAACTGATCGTTCCTGAATTTGACGACAGCGCCTTTGGGACCGGCATCAATTGACTGAATACCCGCGCCACGACATAGACCCTTGATGGCGACAACTTTGAGAAGGTGATCGACTTCTTCGGGGAATGAGCCAAACCGGTCAATCAGTTCGGCTGCAAAACCTTCTATTTCATCATTGCTGATGAGTGTCGACAAACGACGGTAGAGGCCGAGGCGCAATTGTAAATCGGAGACATAATTTTCCGGGATCAAAACCGAAGTGCCAATATTGATTTGCGGCGACCATTGACCGTCATCTTCATCACCATCACCGGCTCGCAGACTGGCGACAGCTTCTTCCAGCATGTCCTGATAAAGCTCAAAGCCCACTTCTTTGATGTGACCTGATTGTTCATCGCCCAATAAGTTACCGGCACCGCGAATATCAAGGTCATGACTGGCCAGAGAAAACCCGGCACCAAGCGTATCGAGCGATTGCAACACCTTGAGGCGTTTTTGTGCCGTATCAGTCAGTTTTTTGTTGGCGGCAAGCGTAAACAGCGCATAGGCGCGGATTTTTGAACGGCCAACGCGCCCGCGCAGTTGATACAATTGCGCCAGGCCGAACATATCAGCGCGATGCACAATCAATGTGTTGGCTGTGGGAATATCAATGCCGGATTCAATAATGGTGGTCGAGAGCAGAACGTCATACTTGCCTTCGTAAAACGCCGTCATAATGTCTTCGAGCTGACTGGAGGCCATTTGACCATGGGCGGTGGCGACCTTCAGTTCAGGCACATGCTCGGTGAGATATTCGTGGCGGCCGCGAATGTCGGATACTCTCGGGCAGACATAAAAACTCTGCCCGCCGCGATAACGCTCGCGCAGCAAAGCTTCGCGCAGAACCATGGGATCAAACGGCGTAATGAAGGTGCGCACTGCCAGCCGGTCAACCGGCGGGGTGGCAATCAGAGACAATTCGCGCACGCCGGTGAGTGCCAGTTGCAGAGTGCGCGGTATCGGTGTTGCAGTGAGTGTCAGCACATGAACATTGGCGCGCATCTCTTTGAGGCGTTCTTTGTGGGCGACACCAAAGTGTTGTTCTTCGTCAATGATCAACAGCCCGAGATCCTGGAATTTCATGTTTTTGCCCAAAAGAGCGTGAGTGCCGATGACGATGTCGACCTCGCCTTTGGCAATGTCTTCCTTGGTTTTCGCCAGTTCCTTGGCCGAGATCAGGC
Organism: uncultured Hyphomicrobiales bacterium; assembly: GCA_964549055.1. GTDB lineage: Bacteria > Pseudomonadota > Alphaproteobacteria > Rhizobiales > JAJFHR01 > JAJFHR01. The sequence continues at coordinate 7,320 of CAZJUF010000086.1, forward strand.
GTGAAAGTTGCTCAATACGCACCGGCAGGCCGGAAAAACGTTCGATGAACGTGGCAAAATGCTGCCGCGCCAGTAATGTGGTCGGAACAACGACGGCGATTTGTCGCCCGGCCATCACCGCCACCAAAGCTGCGCGCAAGGCCACTTCGGTTTTACCAAAGCCGACATCACCGCATATCAGCCGATCCATGGGCCTGCCGCTGGCTAAATCTTCTAAAACAGCATCAATGGCATTGGCCTGATCTTCGGTTTCTTCAAACGGAAAGCGGGCACAAAACTCATCATAGAGGCCCGAAGGCGGGTGCATGATTTCGCCGCTTTTTAGCTCGCGTTGAGCGGCAATCTTTATGAGCTGCTCGGCCATGACGCGAATGCGCTGCTTCAGTTTGGCCTTGCGGCTTTGCCAGCCAAGACCACCAAGGCGGTCGAGTTCAACAACTGTATCTTCCGAGCCGTAGCGGCTTAACAGCTCGATGTTTTCAACCGGTAAAAACAGCCGGTCACCGCCACGATAACTCAGTTGCAGGCAATCGTGTGGCGCACCGGCGGCATCAATGGTCTTGAGGCCTTCAAAACGCGCAATACCATGGTCAATATGGACCACGAGATCACCTTGCGACAGGCTGGTGGCTTCGGTGAGGAAGGCTGCGGGGCGGCGTTTTCGTTTGCTCTGGCGGATAAAACGATCACCGAGTATGTCCTGTTCAGCGATAATTCCTAAATTCTCTGATTCAAATCCCGCTTCGAGACCAAGAACAATAAGTCCCACCGATGCTTTTGAAAGTGCTTGGGCGTCACGCCAGTTATCAACGTCCACAACCTGATCAATGCCATGGTCCAGCAACACGCCCTTGAGGCGCTCGCGCGCACCGATACTCCAGCTTGCCACCAGGGCACGCTTGTCATTTTCCTGTAATTTTTGAATATGGCTGGCCACGGCATCAAAGACATTGCGTTTTTCGTCAGCGCGTTCGGCAGCAAAACTCCGGCCCTGGCGACCGTTGAAGGCCAATAATTTTCCGCTGTCGCTGCTGGCCACGACTTCAAACGGGGTGATGAAACGCACCAGACGCTTATCCAGCAGGTGAACCCACTCCTGTTTGTCGAGATAAAGACCCGAGGGATCAAGAGGTTTATAAGGTGGTGCACCAAAGGCCTTGGTGTCGGTCGTGTCTTTGCGCGCACGCCAATAATCATCGACTTGCTTGAGCCGGTCATCGATGGCTTCTTCAACCAGATGGTCCATCACCACCATGGCACCGGGGGCATAGTCAAACAGGGTCGACAGGTCATCGTAAAACAGCGGTAGCCAATGTTCGACGCCCTGATAGCGGCGGCCATCAGAGATAGCCGCATAAAGCGGGTCTTCATCGCGCACGGTGCCGAATTTTTCCACGTAGCCCGAACGAAATTTACGGATCAGATCGGGATTTAATTCAACTTCGCTTGCCGGGAGAAGCTTCAACTCCGGCAGTTGCTGCAAAGTGCGCTGGCTTTCGGTATCAAACGTGCGGATCGATTCGACCGTATCGCCAAAAAAATCAAGGCGCACAGGATTTTCTACGCCGGGCGGATAAAGGTCAACGATGCCGCCGCGCACAGCAAAATCACCCGGCTCCATAACCGCACCGGTGCGGGCATAGCCATTGGCGGTAAGAAACGAATTGAGCTTATCCATATCCAGTTGATTGCCCGGGCGGATGCTTAAAGCTGCTGCGGCGATATAATCGCGTGGGCTTACACGTTGCAGCACAGCATTGACGGTCGTGAGGATGACGGCTGCCTGATTTTCTTCAGCCGCCAGTTCACTCAACGCGGATATACGCCGGGCGACAATCTCCTGATGCGGCGATACCCGGTCATACGGCAGGCAGTCCCAGGCGGGAAACTCGACTTGTTTTATGTCCGGTGCGAAAAAGCCAAGACTTTCCTTCAGGTTGGACAGGCGCTGGTCGTCCATGGCAACAAAAATCAGTGAGGATGAGGCACTGTCTGCAGCCGCTGCAAAACTGCGGAACAGGTCGCCAAGAACCTGCCCGTCAAGCCCTTCCGGCACACCGGAAAAAGTGGCCTTTTTGGCCGTAATTATCGATTTGTCGAAATGCATCTGGTCTCTAGTCGATTTTGGTGAAGTCCGGGGGAATCATCTGGAAGGATTTTAGCGTTTTCATGATGTCATTGTCGAATTCTTCCGGCACCGGCTTGGCCCCTGACACCCAGGTATAAAGTTCATCGTCGGCCTGCTTCAATAGATGGGAGAATATATCCATCTCGGCATCGGACATCGTGGCCAGATGCTCATCGGCAAATTTGCCCAATATCAGGTCCATTTCCTTGATGCCACGATGCCAGGCGCGAAATTTCAGCTTTTTACGCCGGTGTTCAAGAGCTTTATCTGTTGCTGTCATTATACTGGGTGCCATATATTTAAGTGATACCTCATGCGTCTTATCTGATAAACCTATGGTCAGGAAACAACATTTTATTTTTGGTGTGTCTAAAGCACTTTTCGATCATATTAAATCATTTGACCGAATTGTCGCGTTTGCTGGCTAGGCAGGCTTTTCGCCTTGGTCTAGTTGACCACAAGAAATGCATAACGACGTCCAGGAAGCGCGACAATTTGGCCTTCGGTGGGCCAAATCAGTCCATCGGCGTTGTTCCAAAGCTTGCCCGATCAACCAGATCGCGCT
>CAZJUF010000087.1:0-9963 GCA_964549055.1 uncultured Hyphomicrobiales bacterium
CTCTGCCACCACAATTTTGCCCCCACCGAGGGCTGCATCGCCATTGAGAAGAAAGAGATGCTTAAATTGCTGGAACAGTGCGATCCGGGAACCCGGCTGGTCGTTTGCTAAAAACCACGCGCACCGAAAATAGCGCTGCCCACACGCACGTGCGTTGCTCCTGCTTCGACAGCCATCTCAAAATCACTGCTCATACCCATGCTGAGTGCGGAAATGCCGTTGCGTTTGGCGATTTCTTTGAGCATGGTAAAGTGGGGTAGCGCCTTTTCGCTGAACGGCGGGATGCACATGAGGCCTGTTATTTTAAGCTCATAATCACGTTGGCACATGGCAATGAAGTCATCAGCCTTTTCTGGCAGCACGCCTGCTTTTTGCGCTTCACACCCCGTATTGATCTGAATAAAAAGCTCAAGTTGTTTGTCTCGCGCTGTCATTTCATTTGCCAAAACGCGGGCCAGCTTGGGCCGGTCGAGGGTTTGAATAACATCAAACAGGCCAACCGCATCTTTCACCTTGTTGGTTTGCAGCGGTCCGATAAGATGAAGTTCCAGATCACTGTAGTGCTGTTTTAATTCCGGCCACTTCTGCAAGGCCTCCTGAACGCGGTTTTCGCCAAACACCCGCTGCCCCGCCTCAATTACCGGCGTAATTTTCTCAGGCCCGTGCGTTTTGCTAACGGTAACAAGTTTAACATCCAACGGGCTGCGGCCAGCGTTTTCGGCCGCCGCTGAAATTTTTTGCTTAACCAGTGTAAGTGCCTGTACGGCACTATTTTTATCTGTCATTTTAGCGCATATCCGGACAAAAACATTGATGTCAGATGTATAGCGCATTAAACAGGTTGTCGGCCACATATGATATGTATGTATGGCCCGGAATTTTGAAAAGTACAGCTCTAGCCCTATGACCAATATTGAGCGCTATAATGCGCGTGAATGCGAAGCCAGATGGCAAAAAGCCTGGGACGATGCCAAGACCTTCGAGGTTGACGTCGATCCATCCAAAGAAAAATATTACGTCCTCGAGATGTTTCCCTATCCTTCCGGGCGCATTCACATGGGCCACGTGCGCAATTATGCCATGGGCGATGTGGTCGCGAGATACAAACGCGCCAAAGGATTTAATGTTCTCCACCCCATGGGCTGGGATGCTTTTGGCATGCCGGCTGAAAATGCGGCGATGGAAAACAACGTTCATCCAGCTGAGTGGACCTACGCCAATATTGACGCCATGCGCGATCAGCTAAAATCCATGGGGCTGTCAATTGACTGGTCGCGTGAAATTGCCACCTGTCATCCCGATTATTACCGCCATCAACAGGCAATGTTCATTGATTTTCTCGATGCCGGCCTGATTTACCGCAAAAAAAGCAAGGTCAACTGGGATCCGGTCGATCACACTGTTTTGGCCAATGAGCAGGTCATCGATGGCCGCGGCTGGCGCTCAGGCGCCCTGGTTGAACAGCGCGAGCTGGTCCAGTGGTTTTTCAAAATTTCTGAATATTCTGAAGACTTATTACAATCGCTTGAAACTCTTGAACGCTGGCCTGAAAAAGTCCGCCTGATGCAGCAAAACTGGATCGGCCGCTCTGAAGGTGTTGAGATGACCTTTGCCTTGCGCAATGTTCCAGCAGACATTGATGCATCAGGCATTGAGCTTTACACTACGCGCGCTGATACTTTATTTGGCGCAAGTTTTTGTGCCATATCACCGGACCATCCTCTGGCCACACAACTAAGCTCTGAAAATTCCGAAATCAAGGCGTTTATTGCTGATTGTCACCGTCTTGGCACCAGTCAGGAAGCGCTGGAAAAGGCGGAAAAGCGTGGGCTTGATACCGGCATTAAAGCCGTGCATCCGTTTGATGATACAATCGAGTTGCCGCTTTATATCGCCAATTTCGTGTTGATGGACTATGGCACCGGCGCCATTTTCGGCTGTCCCGCCCATGATCAGCGTGATCTGGATTTTGCCCGCAAATACAATCTTAACGTAACACCAGTGGTGATACCGCCAAGTGAAGATCCGGCAACATTTGACGTCGGGTCGGAAGCTTATGTTGGTGAAGGGCGTCTGGCCAACTCGCAGTTTCTTGATGGCCTGACAATTGAAGACGCAAAAAAGGCAGCCGCTGAAAGACTGGAGAACCAGAAATTCGAAGGTCGGCCACAAGGTATGCGCAAGGTAAATTACCGTCTGCGCGACTGGGGCGTATCACGCCAGCGCTACTGGGGCTGTCCAATCCCGGTGATCCATTGCGACAAATGCGGCACACTTCCCGTTCCGGCCCAGGATTTGCCGGTAACACTGCCTGACGAAATTACCCGCGATAAACCCGGCAACCCCCTTGCTCATCATCCCACCTGGAAACATATAACCTGTCATCAATGTGGCGGCAAAGCTGAGCGCGAGACCGATACGTTTGATACTTTTATTGACAGCTCGTGGTATTTTGCCCGCTTTTGCTCCCCGCGCTCAGATACTCCTACTGATTTGGAGGCGGTGAATTACTGGCTGCCGGTAGATCAGTATATTGGCGGTATAGAACACGCCATATTACACCTTCTGTACTCGCGGTTTTTCACTCGTGCCATGGAGATAACCGGTCATGTCGGCCTGAAAGAGCCTTTCGATGGCCTGTTTACCCAAGGCATGGTTGTCCATGAAACCTACAAAAGCAAAGACGGAAACTGGCTAAGCCCGGCTGAAGTTGACATTACCGGTGAAGGCGAGGATCGCCACGCCACTGAAACCGTGACCGGTGCGCCAGCTGCCATTGGCAATATCGAGAAAATGTCAAAATCCAAGCGCAACACCATTGATCCAACTGATATTCTCGAAGATTACGGTGCGGATACCGCGCGCTGGTTCATGTTGTCTGATTCCCCGCCCGAGCGCGATGTCATCTGGACTGAAGCCGGGGTTGAAGGTGCGCATCGTTTTGTTCAAAGGCTGTATCGTTTGATCGGAGATTTAGTCACTCGACAGAAAAACCCCGGTTCTGTTGCAGAAAAATCCAGCCCCGACACCGTTTTGGCCTTGCGCACAACCACCCATAAAACCCTTGCAGCAGTTGGCTCAAGCATTGAAGGTTTGCGGTTCAATCGTGCTGTTGCCCAAATTTATGAGTTGACCAATACAATTGCCACCTTCGCTTCTGCCAATAAAAATAGCTTGGACGAGCCTGCTCTTAAGGCCTATTCTGAAGCCTGTAATATTCTGGTGCAGATGACCGGCCCAATGATGCCACATTTATCAGAAGAATGCTGGCAGACACTCGGTCACCCCTCAATGCTGGCTGAACAAAGCTGGCCGGTGACGGAAGAGGAATTACTGGTTGAGGACAATATTACTATTGCAGTTCAGGTCAACGGCAAGCGCCGGGCGGAGCTTACAATTGCAAAATCAGCCACCAAAGAAGAAGTAGAAACTCAAGCTCTGGCGCTTGACAATGTTATTCGGGCGTTAGACGGTAAGACAGTGCGTCGTGTTATTGTGGTACCACAGCGAATTGTTAACATAGTCATCTAGAGAGATAGGCATTCAAGAGTGATTTTATTTTCCCGAGTTTTTGTCCTGATGGGTCTATTGAGTCTTGGAGCATGCGGATTTTCACCTGTTTATTCAGAAAAATCCGGTGCCATGACCTCAGCTCAATTGCGCAACATCGCGATCGCACCTGCACGCGAGAGAACAACCCAGTTAGTACGAAATCAACTGATCAAGCAATTTTCCAATCGTGGCGAAACCCAAGCTCCTCAGTTTTACCTCTCTCTCGCTGTTACCGAGAGCCTGTCATCGGTTTTAATACGTCGCACAACCGATATTCAGCGTAGCAATCTCACTATTAATGCCGCTTATACCCTGCAAACCGCAGACAAAAGAACCGTTTTGACCAAAGGACGCACGGTAGCCGTTGCCCCTTACAATCTGGTGTCTACAAATTTCGGCACCATCAGTACTTCCGAATTTGCTAATGTGAGCGCCAGAAAAGACGCCCGCAAAAAAGCAGCAATTTCTATCGCTGACGATATTGCCCGGCGTCTGGCAGCATATCTGGCCACCAGGTCATAAAAGCACCGAAAAAGCAGAGCACCTCATGTCCGTCCTTAAACGACCGGTTGAGATAGAGCGGTTTTTAAAAAATCCCGATCCGGCTGTGTTGGTGGTGCTGATCTATGGTCCAGATATCGGTCTGGTTGCAGAGCGGGCCAAGAGCCTTGTCCGCTCCACTGCCGGGTCTTTGGATGATCCATTTTCAATTGTCCGCTTGAGTGATAGCGATTTGTCAGGTGATCCCGGTCGCTTGCTCGATGAGGCCAATGCCCTGACCTTTGGGCAAACCCGTCGCACCGTATGGATCGACGCTGCGGGACAAAGCACCTCTAAAGCCCTGGAATTAATAGATAAAGATACAACTGAAGCTTTGATTGTGATCGCTGCTGATAATCTTAAACCGGCATCAAAATTACGGAAGTTTGCCGAGGCTAAAAAGTTTGCAGTTGCAATCCCCTGTTATCTGGATGATCTGTCCAGCCTCAACTCCGTATTGGATGGCGAGTTAAAGCAACACAATTTGACAATAACGCCAGATGCCCGGCATTATTTCATCAACCTTCTCGGTGCTGATCGTCAGTTATCCCGGAGTGAAATCGAAAAACTGTGCCTGTTTGCTTTGGGAAAAAATGAAATCACCAGTGATGACGTACGCCTGATAAGCGGTGATGTCACAGCGCCAACACTGGATAGTCTGTGTGATGCCGTTGGTGAGGGCAATGTTGATCTGGCAGACAGAATTTACAATCGAACAATTACTGCGGGTATTTCTCCTGGTGCTGTTATTGCCCAGTTAATACGCCATTTTATCATGCTCGACTGGATTGTCAGCCAGTCCGCACAAAGCGGTAGCGGTACAGCCGGGTGCATAAAGCAGTTACGACCGCCGTTATTTTTTAAACGCCATCCATCTGTCGAACACCAGACCCGCCTGTGGTCCCACGAAGACCTGAAATCAGCCCTTCAACTGCTGCAACAAGCCGAAAGCCAGTGCCGCAACTCAAAGCTGCCAACAGACGCGCTGGGTGAAAGAGCTTTGTTTTCATTGAGCATGTCAGCAAAACGTCGTCAAAGACGTGGCTAAGGCATTTTACCTGCGTGGGATTGTGTTTAAACGTTTAACAATTCCATCCAGCTGCTCAAGTGTCTTGTAGGTTATGGCCACATAACCCCCTTCAGCACCGTCATGTTCAACCGCTACCTTGAGACCCAGCACATCCGAGAGGGTTTTTTCCAAAGCCAGTGTATCGGCATCTTTAGCCGGTTTAAGTTTTGCCACCCCGGCTTTAGGCTTCTTGTCATTTTTGGATTTTCCTGCAGCCTGGCGGGAATACTGTTCGGCTGCGCGAACGCTTAAGCCCTCGGCCAGTATTTTTTTGGCCAGTTTTTCGGGATTTTCTGCCGTGAGTAAAGTACGCACATGGCCAGCGGTCAATTCACCGCCCCGCACATATTCCTGCACCGCGTCAGGCAGGTTGAGCAATCTGAGTGTATTGGCCACGTGGCTGCGACTTTTGCCCAAAACATCGGCCAGCGCCTCCTGGGTATACTCATATTCCTTGCGCAAGTGTTCAAAAGCGACCGCCTCTTCGATAGCATTCAGGTTTTCACGCTGAATGTTTTCAATCAGTGCAATTTCCACCGCCTCACGGTCGCTGAGCACTTTAATAACAACCGGAACCATGTGAATTCCAGCCTTTTGTGCCGCCCGCCAGCGTCTTTCGCCTGCCACAATCTCAAAAGAATCACTCAGATTGTTTATCTGGCGCACCAATATGGGTTGTATCACCCCTTTTTCGCGAATTGATTTGGCCAGTTCATCAATTGCAGCATCATCAAAATTGCTGCGTGGATTGCTGGCACTGGGCCGCAGGAACTCGATAGGGAGTTGCCGGGCACTGTTTGACGGGTTGCGAGCGGAGTTTTCCTCGTAACCCTCACCCATAAGGGCCGCAAGCCCCCGGCCCAGTCGCTGGTTTTTTCCACTTGTAGTCATAAATAAATATCAACCTTTTGTCGGGCTCAGGGCCTCATGCAGCTTGCAAAGCTTTTTCGCGTCGAATGACCTCTGATGCCAGCCGGATGTAGGCCTGACTGCCCGAACACTTTGAATCATATAACAATGCCGGCTTGCCGTAAGACGGCGCTTCCGACATACGCACATTGCGCGGGATCACTGTTTTGTAAACCTTGTCCCCCATGAATGAGCGCACATCCTGAGCGACTTGATCGGAAAGATTATTGCGTTGATCAAACATGGTAAGCACAATGCCGTGAATGGTAAGTTTGGCATTCAGGGTATCTCTCACCTGTTCCACGGTTCTCAGCAACTGGCTCAGGCCCTCGAGCGCAAAAAACTCGCATTGCAATGGCACTAAAACCGCATCAGCTGCTGCCATCGCATTGATCGTCAACAAGTTGAGCGAAGGCGGGCAATCAATCAGTATATAGCTATATTTTCGTCCGGGATTTTTGCTGCTCTGAAAATCAATAAAATGCCGCCGGATCGCTTCACTCAACTGGTAGGCGCGTCTTTCCATAGAGGCCAGCTCTAATTCAGCTCCCAGCAGGTCCAGCGTCGAGGGCACAACACTCAACCGCGGTATCATGGTCTGGATCGGCGTTTGGCGAAGCTCGGCATTGCCTAATAAGACATCGTAGGAGGAAAGGGTGCGTACACTTTCCTCAATGCCCAGTCCGGTGCTGGCATTGCCCTGGGGGTCAAGGTCTATAATCAGCACTTCTTCGCCAACAGCGGCTAGCGCGGTGCCAAGATTAATCGTCGTGGTGGTTTTACCCACGCCGCCTTTTTGGTTGGCAACCACCAGAATTCGGGGCATGTCCATAATTAAAACTCCAGACTATAATCGACAGGTTTACATTATTTTCGTGCGCACTTTTTAACTATCAGGATTTTGCCCGGTAAGCCAAAATTGCGCTCTACAATTTCAGCCTCTATTTTCCAACATTTAGTACTCGCGGTCAATTCATCCTCTACATCTTGTCCCCTGGGAAATACACCTACGGCCCCACATTCGAGTGGTTTTTGTGCTAATTTGAGCAACAGGTCCAGTGGCGCCAGGGCTCTTGCGGTCACTACATCCAGTGCCATTGTCTGTATCGCTTGCGAATCGATGGCTTCAATACGGCAATTATGAATTTTGACGGGCGCCTTTATCCGCCGTGACACCTCACGCAGAAAAGAACATTTACGCGCATTGGCTTCCACCAGATTGACCTGAATGTTTTTTTGTTGTCCACAGGTTGCGATCACCATTCCCGGAAAACCCGCCCCTGTACCGATATCAATCCAGTTTTTGGCCCCCGAAGGCGCATGGCGCTCAAGCTCGAGAGAATCGGCAAAATGCCGCGTCCACAACACCTCTATGGTGGCGGGACCAACAAGATTGATGCGCCGCTGCCATTTGGTCAACATGTCGGCATAGATCGACAGGCGTTCCATTGTTTCACGTGAAACATCATAAGTGCGGGCAAATTCGCGTTTGCCTTCAGCAATGGTTTTATCAGTCAATGGCTCAGGCACAGCTTTTCTTTTGCGGGTTTTTGACGTGGGCCAGCAGGGCCGTCAGGGCGGCTGGTGTAATACCTTCTATGCGCGATGCCTGTCCAAGGGTCAATGGCCGGGCAGCTTCAAGTTTTTCTTTAACCTCCAGCGACAGACCACCAATTGAACCATATTCCAGCGCCACTGGTATGTGCAGTGTTTCATCTTTGCGGAACGCCAGAATATCCGCATTCTGCCGATCGAGATAACCGGAATATTTAGCGTCTATCTCAAGTTGCTGGCCTATTTCAGCTGACAGGCTTTGAAGCTGCGGCCAGATAGCGCAAAGCCGCGCCAGATCAATTCCCGGATAGGCCAAAAGCTCATGCACATTCCTTCTGACCCCATCCTTGTTGATGGTGAGACCATGATCACATGCCTTGTTTGGCGTAATATCCAGACTTGTGGCCAGTGCCCTGGCTTCCTGTAAAGCCAAACGCTTGGTTTCAAATGTCTGGCGACGTTCAGAACCGACACAACCAAGCGCAATCCCCAAAGGTGTCAGGCGCTGATCGGCATTGTCGGCACGTAAGGTCAATCGATATTCAGCCCGTGAAGTGAACATCCGATAAGGTTCAGCCACACCTCGTGTAACCAGATCATCAATCATAACCCCGATATAAGCATCAGCCCGATCCAGGATAAAAGCTTCACTGTCACTGACGCTCAAAGAGGCATTTAACCCGGCCAGCAATCCTTGCGCCCCTGCTTCCTCATATCCCGTCGTGCCATTAATTTGCCCGGCTAAAAACAACCCTTTGATGCGCCTTGTTTCAAGGCTGGGAAAAAGTTCGCGCGGATCAATATAATCATATTCAATCGCATACCCGGGACGGACAATTTTGGCATCCTCCAGTCCGGCAATGGTCTGAATAAACGCCAACTGAACATCGACGGGCAAAGACGTCGATATGCCATTGGGATAGACGGTTGTATCATCAAGACCTTCAGGCTCCAAGAAAATCTGGTGGCTGTCACGCTCCTTGAAACGTACAATCTTGTCTTCGATCGACGGGCAGTATCGTGGGCCCACACCTTCAATTTGTCCCGAATACATCGCAGATTTTGAGATATTGTCAGCAATCAGCTGATGGGTCTTTTTACAAGTGTGGGTGATATGACAGGAGATTTGCGGCGTTTCTATCTTATCATTCAAAAACGAAAACGGCACCGGGGGAACGTCACCAGGTTGTTCCTGCAGCTCATCCCAATTAATGCTGCGCCCGTCCAGGCGAGCAGGCGTGCCGGTTTTAAGCCGCCCCATTTTAAAGCCGGCTTCATACAATCTTTGGGATAATTTTCGCGCTGGCTGTTCACCATGGCGTCCAGCTGGAATTCTTTGGCTACCTATATGGATCAATCCATTGAGAAAAGTGCCGGTTGTCAAAACCACGGCACCGCAGGCAATAAACCTGCCATCTGCCAGAACCACACCCTCAATCCGGTCTTGTGTGATCCTGATATCCTCAACATCTCCTTCAAGTGACCACAGGTTTTCAACAATGGCCAACTCTTCTTGCATGGCACCACGATAGAGTTTGCGATCACATTGCGCCCGGGGGCCACGTACAGCCGGTCCTTTACGGCGGTTGAGCATTCGAAACTGAATACCAGCAACATCTGTCACCCGGCCCATCAGGCCGTCGAGCGCATCAATTTCGCGTACAAGATGGCCCTTGCCCAACCCGCCGATGGCTGGATTACACGACATTTCACCGATCGTGTTCAACTTGTGGGTGACCAGGAGGGTTGCCGCACCATGGCGTGCGGAGGCCGCCGCAGCTTCACAGCCGGCATGGCCACCCCCGATAATGACAACATCCCATTTATTATTGTTCGGCAACATTCCTGATCCAGTCCGTCAAACCCAGTCAATTTGCAGGTTTACATAGAGGGTAAAGCTATGGGCGTCAAAGCATCCTTAAAATTGTTTCACGTGAAACACTCACTTGCCAACGCAAAAATCATTGAAAATGACATCAAGCAAATCTTCCACGTCCACCCGACCGGTGAGACGGCCAAGCTCACGCGTACAAATACGCAAGTTTTCAGCAATCAATTCATCCGCTAAATCAGGTGTATCAAGCACTTTTGATAAAACATCAACAATTCTCATCAAGGCTTCGCGATGACGTGCCCGGGTGATAACGGCGTTTTCTCCGCTAGATTGTATGGCCAAGGCTATATCTGTGATGCTCTCAATCAGTCTGTCAAAGCCTGCACCAGTCTTAGCAGAGACGGCAAGGATCGGGCAATCTTCTGTCTCTGATTTTGGGCTGGCCCTACTTGAATCAATGTCGCACTTATTTCGTAAACGAATCAAAGATTGATCCGAATCGATT
>CAZJUF010000088.1:0-9951 GCA_964549055.1 uncultured Hyphomicrobiales bacterium
CGCCTTTTTCCGGCACGGTAAAGTGACAGGCAACGCCTTCTATCATCGGATCATCAATACCGTAGGTAGCCAGCTTGTTATTGGGCGTTAGTAAATTGAACGTGGTGCTTTTCTTAAACACCAGATCAGCCTCTTGCGCTTCAAGGGATGCAAGTTGGGCTGCAAAAATGACCATTGCCACAGCTGTGGACTTAAGCGCCAGTTTAAAATTCATTGCACCAGCTTTCTTTACTCAACATCCAGAGGTTCGGTCTTTTGCGCGCTACCATCCGAACTCAGGGTAATTTTTTCTACGCGTGCGGTGGCTTTTTTTAGCAGGGTCTCGCAGCGATTCTTTAGCTTTTCGCCGCGTTCGTAGAGATCGATGGAGGTTTCCAGTTCGACCGAGCCGCTTTCGAGTTTGGCGACAATGGTTTCAAGCTCGTGCAGGGCTTGCTCGAAGCTCATTTTTTCGATGTCTGCGGCGGTGTCCGGTTTGTCAGCCATGGTGTTCTTTCTTCTTCAGTGCGCCTGCATCAATGCTTTTACGTGGGCCGACACTGATGCGGTTAATCCGTCGAGATCATAGCCGCCTTCGAGGACGGAAACCAGTCGGCCATCACAATATTTATCGGCATAATCCATCAATTTCAAAGTTACCCAGCTAAAATCTTCCTCAATCAGGTTAACGCTGGCCAGAGGATCATTGCGGTGGGCATCAAAGCCCGCCGATACCAGCACAATATCCGGTCTGAAATCATCCAGTGCGGGAAAAACGGTTGAATTGAACGCCTGTTTGAAATCATCGCCATCGGCACCACTGCTCAAGGGCGCATTGTGAATATTTCCAACGCCGGTTTCATTGGTGGCACCGGTACCGGGAAACAGTGGCATCTGGTGGGTGGAGGCATACATTAAATCGCGGGTTTGCCAGAAAATATCCTGGGTGCCGTTGCCGTGATGAACATCAAAATCAACCACTGCCACGCGCTCTAGCCCATGGTGGGCGCGGGCGTAATGGGCGGCGATGGCGACAATATTGTAAATGCAAAACCCCATCGGTTTGGTTTTTTCGGCATGATGGCCGGGCGGGCGCACGGCACAAAAAGCATTGTGCACGTTACCGGCAACCACTTCGTCAACGGCGCGGGTCATGGCACCGATGCCACGCATGGTAACCTCCAGTGATTGCGGTCCCATGTAAGTATCGCCATCAAGTTGCACCAGACCTTCTTCCGGCGAGGCCTGTTCAATCATCTCGACATATTCTTCCGGGTGGGCGCGCAAAACGTCAGCGCGATTGCCAACTTGTGCCTGTTCGCGCTTTAAATCGCCAAATTCGTCACCCTCCAGCACCTCATTGACCACACGGATGCGGTCCGGTCTTTCAGGATGTCCCTCAGGCGGGGCGTGATCGGCAAAAGTCTCGTGAGAAAGCAGCAGAGTTGTCATTTATTTTTCCGGTCAGGGTTGAAACTGGTCATCGGGGATGGCCAGAAGTGCTTCGCTTGCAGTCATTATGGTTGATGCCAGGCTTTTGGTTTCAGGAAGATGATGTTCGGCAAGAAAGCGCAACAGGGCAATGTTTTTGTCTTTGGAAGATGTGTCTGACTTTCGCAATTGCGCCTGAACTCCACGCGCCAAAAACCCGGCACCCGCTGTAAGTCCAAACAGGCGCAGGTATGAAGTGGCCCCGGCCAGAGCTTGATCGGGTTCGTCTTTTGCGGCCTGTTGCATCCAGATCGTGGCCAGTTCAAACTGTTCAACGGCAGCTAAAAGACACGGGCCTGTTTTGCCATAAGCGGGCAGATTTGAGGCACAGACATCTTCAGCGATCTGTTTCAATTCGGCAATAAATTCGCGCGCTGTATCGCCATTTTGCAAGGCCAGTCTGCGGGTAACCAGATCGATTGCCTGAATGCCGTTGGTGCCTTCGTAAATCGGGGCTATGCGGGCGTCACGATAATGTTGGGCAGCACCGGTTTCTTCGATGTAGCCCATGCCGCCGTGCACCTGAATGCCCAAGGAGGCCACTTCAACGCCGACATCGGTACTGAAAGCCTTGGCAACCGGGGTAAGCAGGCTGGCGCGGTCAGCATTTTTCTGACGCTGTTCTTCAGTGGGGGCGAGCTTTTGCAAATCAATGGCGCGGGCGGTTTGATAACAGATGGCGCGGGCCGCTGACGTCATTGCCTTCATGGTCATCAACATGCGCCGGATATCGGGGTGGTTGATGATGGCTACCGGGCCTTCGTTACCGGGCCGCTGGCCCTGCTTTCTTTCCTGCGCGTAAGCCACCGCTTGCTGAGTGGCACGCTCGGCAATGGCCACACCCTGAATGCCCACATGCAGCCGGGCGTTGTTCATCATGGTGAACATGCAATACAGCCCGCGATTTTCAGCGCCGACAAGATAGCCAATCGCACCGTCGTTTTCGCCAAAGGCCATGACGCAGGTGGCGCTGGCATGAATGCCGAGTTTGTGTTCGAGACTGGCGGCGATGACATCGTTTTTCGCCCCCAGAGATCCATCGGGATTGACCATAATTTTTGGCACTAAAAACAGCGATATCCCCTTGATGCCGTCCGGGGCATCGCTCAATCTGGCAAGAACAAAATGAATAATATTTTCGCTGAGATCATGGTCACCATAGGTGATGAAAATCTTGGTGCCCCTGATACGGTAGGTGCCATCATCGCAGCGCTCTGCCTTGGTGCGAATGTTGCCAAGGTCCGAGCCCGACTGGCTCTCGGTCAGGTTCATGGTGCCCATCCACTCGCCGCTGGTGAGCCTGGGCAGATAGGTTGATTTCTGTTCATCCGTGCCGTGTTGTATCAGGGCTTCGACCGCACCTTGCGTCAACACCGTGCCGATGCCAAAGGCCATGGAGGCTGAATTCCATAATTCCTGTGTGGCCAGAGACAAGATCAACGGCAGGCCCTGGCCGCCATGTTCCTCACCACCGGGCAACGCCCCCCACCCGGCTTTTACCCATTGCTGATAGGCTTGCGCCCAACCCGGTGGCATTTTCACCTGACCGTTTTCAAGTTGCGCCCCGATCTCGTCACCCTCGCGGTTCAGTGGTGCGATGATATCAGTGGCAAACCGTCCGGCCTCTTCCACTATGGCATCAATAAGATCAGCGCTTAAATCCGGGTACACTCCCTGTTCCACCAGATCATCCATTGCGCTCACATTAAATAGCGCATGGCAAATATCACTGGTCTGGGCGCTGTAATTCATGTGGCTTGTTTCCTATAATTCTTTTTGCCATGATATAGAGACTTCGCTCTGTTGACAATTACACCTATGAGTTTTGACACTATGGAAATTATGCCTGCCGATGATCAGGTGATTGCACGCGCGGCTGAGCTTTTGCGCCAGGGTGCGCTGGTGGCACTTCCCACCGAAACTGTTTACGGGCTTGGCGCAGATGCCACCAATGATGATGCCGTTGCGGCTATTTTTGCTGCCAAAGGCAGGCCACAGTTTAATCCGCTGATTGTGCATGGCGCCAGTTTTGAAGCGATGGAGACTTATGTTGAGTTTTCACCGCTGGCAGCAAAACTTGGGCGGCATTTCTGGCCCGGTGCATTAACGCTTGTTTTGCCGCGAAAACAAAACTGCGGTCTTTCGTTACTGGTATCGGCCGGGTTGAGAACCGTCGCCGTGCGTGTACCGGCGGCGAAAACCTCTCTGGCTATTTTGCAATTGGCGAAGGTGCCAGTGGCGGCTCCAAGTGCCAATCTTTCCGGCACCATCAGCCCGACGACAGCGGCGCATGTGGAAAACAGTCTGGGTTCGAACGTCGATCTGATTGTGGATGATGGCACCTGCGATCTCGGGCTCGAATCAACCATTATCGGTTTTTCCGGCCTTGGTCCGGTGCTCATGCGGCCCGGTGCCATTTCGGCTGAGGATATAGAAGATGTGCTGGAACAGCCGCTTATTCGCTCCGCTCACGGCAACAAAACCCCCCAGTCTCCCGGCCAGCTTCCAAGCCATTATGCACCACGCGCGCAATTGCGGTTGAATGCAACGGATGCACAAGACCATGAGGCGCTTTTGGGGTTTGGCCCTGATATGCCGGCAACCGGCAATCCCGCGATCAATCTCAGTGAAAGCGGCAATCTTAACCAGGCAGCGGCGCGATTGTTTTCGGCCCTGCATGAGCTGGATGGTTTGGGCGTTGAAACCATCGCTGTTATGCCAATCCCGCAATCGGGTCTGGGCGAAGCTATAAATGATCGCCTCACCCGTGCTGCGGCACCTCGCGACCAGGACATAAACGTATGAGTGAAATACCAAGCCCCGATGACGGGTTGATTGCCCAGTTTACCGAGATTGTTGGCGCTGCCAATGCCATTAGCGATGCAGAAACTATGGCACCGTATCTGGTCGAACAACGCAAACTTTATGAGGGCAAGGCTGCTTTGGTATTGCGGCCCGGCAGCACACAGGAAGTTTCTGAAATTCTCAAACTGGCGCACGCAACCGGTACTGTTATTGTGCCTCAGGGTGGTAATACCGGGCTGGTGGGGGCGCAAATACCGTTTAAATCCGGCAATGAGATTATTGTACAGATGGGGCGCATGAACGCGGTTCGCGACATTGATGTGAGCAATAATTCGATCACGGTTGAAGCAGGCACAATTTTGCAGAGCATTCAACAGTTGGCCGATGACAATGACCGCCTGTTTCCCTTGAGTCTGGGTGCGGAAGGTTCGTGCCAGATTGGTGGCAACCTGTCGACCAATGCTGGCGGCACAGCGGTTTTGCACTATGGTTCCACCCGCGATCTGGTGCTCGGACTTGAAGTGGTACTGGCTGACGGTACGATTTGGCAGGGCTTGCGCAAGTTGCGCAAAGACAATACCGGCTATGATCTCAAACATCTTTTTATTGGTGCAGAAGGCACGTTAGGGATTATTACAGCTGTGGTTTTGAAGCTCTATCCAAAGCCCAAAACCCTGGCGACTGCGCTCATTGGGCTTAACAGTATCAGTGACGCCTTGAAGGTGCTGGAGATCACAACGTCGCATTCAGATGGTGTGACCAGTTTTGAATTTTTACCGAGTTTTGCCATGGAAATCGTGGTCAAGCACGGGGACGGCGTGCGCAATCCTTTGGCGCAGCAACACCCGTGGTATCTGCTGGTTGAATTATCCTCAGGCGAAGCCGGTGGTGGTTTGGATGAAAAACTGCTTGAGATTTTGGAGGGCGCGTTTGAACGCGATCTCATCTTTGATGCAGCTGTTGCAACGAGTGAAGGCCAGCGATTGGCGTTCTGGCAGATCAGAACGCTGATATCAGAGTTTCAAAAACAGGAAGGGGCCAGCATCAAGAATGATATTGCTGTGCCGGTTTCTGCGGTACCTGAATTTTTGCAGCGCGCCGATAAGGCTGTTTTGGCAATTGTGCCTGATGCCAGAATTTGCGCTTTTGGTCACCTCGGCGATGGTAATGTGCATTATAATATTTCCCAGCCGGTGGACATGGCGGCTGACACGTTTATCGATTTGTGGGAGCAGATAACCACGGCAGTCAATGACGTCACGCTCGATCTTGGTGGCACAATCAGTGCCGAACATGGTATTGGGCGCATGAAACGTCACCATATGGCGCATATAAAAAGTGCGGTAGAATTAGAGATGATGCGTTCGATCAAACACTTGTTTGATCCCAGTAATATTTTAAACCCGGGAAAGTTACTCTGAATGTCTAACCTTGAAATCCGCGTCATGCGCGATGATGAACTGGAACGTGTGGTTGAACTGTGGCATGCCTGTGGGCTTACCCGACCACACAATGACCCTCATCGCGACATTGAAAAAGCACGGGCAAAACCCGGTTCGGAAATTCTCGTCGGTCTGGATAACGGCAAAGTCGTGGCCAGCGTTATGGTCGGCCACGATGGTCATCGTGGTGTGGTTTATTACGTCTCCGCCGATCCAGACGTTCAAGGCAAGGGCATTGGCCGACAGATTATGGCGGCGGCCGAAGACTGGCTCAAAACCCAAGGCATCTGGAAGCTCAACTTGATGATCAGGGCGGATAATGTGGCAGTCAGGTCGTTTTACGAGAGGCTTGGCTATGATATTGAAGAACGCACTGTCATGGCCAAGTGGCTGGATATATCAATGAAACCGGATTATTAAAGATGAATTCATCAGACAAGTCACCGTTGCCCGATTTAGCCAAACACCTGGCGCTTGGGTTGATTTTTGTTACTTCAGCAATGTTTTTGGCTTTTATCGTCGGTGGCTGGACCTATGCAACCTTTCTCGCCCCGTCGCGCGGGTTTGCTGGCGGTGCTGAAGTATTTGTCTCCGGTATTGCCACAGCGTTGGGAGCAGGCATCCTGTCGGCATTCTATGCTTTGCGCATGGCTCCCGGGAAATTGATGATTGCAGCGGCGGGCGCTTTTCTGGTTGCGGTCGCGGTCATGGCCCTCTTCTACTTTCAGCAAACCCCTGGTGCCTAAAATAAAGACAATTGGCTATCGTCCTCGCGCACGGCTTTATTTAATTCCCCGGCATCCTCGGCAACAGGGTCCAGCAACTGTGCATCATCATTGGCAACTTTGTTGACCGCCGGGCTTACCCGGTGGGCGATTAACAAGTTTTCGTCTGCCGGTTGCAGCAATTCACTCGCTTCCTCAGCGCTGACATCTGTCAGGTTAAGCCATCGGGCTTGTGCAGCCTTATCAAGGATTGCCGGCATGCGGTGATGAATGGGGCTGAGGCTTTCATTGGCCGCAGTTGTGATCAGCGCTGCACTTTCGATTTCGCTGCCATCTGCGCCCTGCCAATGTTCCCAGATGCCTGCCAATGCCAATAGCCCACCGGTTTTTTGCTGGATGAAGTATGGTTTTGGCGTATCTCCTTTGAGCCTTTTCCATTCGTAATAGCCATCTATCGGCACCAGACAGCGCCGCCGGGCAGCGGCACGCTTAAAAGACGGTTTTTCCAGCAAAGTTTCGGCGCGGGCATTTATCATTGGATTTGAAGGGCTGATTTCTTTCATCCAGGATGGCACCAGACCCCAGCGAACAAGCGCAAACTCGCTCGTTAGCGCGTTCATTCTGACAATCGGTATGGGCTGTGTCGGGGCAACATTATAGCGCGGTGGAAAATTGGGCTGCTCTTTATAGCTGAAATATGCCCTGACAGCGTCGGGCGGCGTGGTTATGGCAAAACGCCCGCACATATCTGTCCTGCTTTTCAAAGTGAAATTTCGAAAGAAGTGACCCGTGGCCATTTTAGTAAACTTTTAGAAACTTTACTATGGGATAATCAGATATCTATCGGTCCAAGTGTAGTGAATTATACGCCTGAATTTTTCTACCGGCAATAAAACACATAGAGTATCAGAATGCCCGCGCATCATTATTCATTACCTTCTCAGACAGACCTCAGGGTAAATTCCGGGAGTGAGTTCGACGGAAGAAATGACCCGGTTGTGGATTTGCGCCAAAGACTTGCGGGCACCAACATCAATCAAACTACTTTTCTGGCAACGGATTACCTCAACCATTTCAATGAAATAGAAATGTTGATCGAGATGTTACCGAGCATGCCGGAGTGTTTTGAAGATATATGCACGTGGCAGCCCAAATCCTATGAATGCCATTTTTCCGATTCTGGCTTCAGAGACAAAGATCTGGCTATTCTGGCATATCAACAGGCGCCTCAACGGGTTAGAAAACGTTTCGATGAAATCATCACCGTTCTTGATCGATGCATAATTGATGCAATTGAAACCCTCAAAGAAACTTATGAAATGGACGCGCCTGAACATCTGGGCGGATTGAGTGAAAATCTCAGCTCCGAACTCAGGCGGCATATTGATCAGGCCAGCGCTATCATAAATGGCCATAATGAAAACGTGGCTACAAGCGAAATGTCAGCCGGTACTGCCAAAACCAGGGATTCAATCGAATCAACCCAGGCGGCGGTAGAAGCGTTGTTTGGCGATTGAACAACCTGTCAATAAATCTTCTTAATCCGCTCATTCCCTGACAACTCCTCACAAATTCTAAATTTCAATGGCAAGCCCGGTCCCGGCAACCAACAGGTTGCTGGCGCGGGTAAAATCTTTTCTTGCAATTTTACCTACTAGTAGATAAAAGAAATTTCCAATTCAACTTACAAAGGAACAACATCATGACAACTGAACTTTACTGGCTGACTTTAACCACCCTCATGACGGCACTTTTTTGGCTGCCTTACGTGCTCAATCGTATTGTGTCCCGGGGTTTGATGGGTACGCTTGGCAATGCGGGCCCGGACTCAGCCCCCCAGGCCGCGTGGGCAGAACGCGCTATAGCCGCCCATCGCAACGGTGTGGAAAATCTTGTAATCTTTGCAGCACTGGTACTGGTAGCCAATATTGCCGGTGTCGCAAGCACACTGACAGCGGCCGCAGCGGCAGCATATTTCTTTGCCCGCCTTGCCCATTTCGTTATTCAGACAGCTGGAATTCCGGTTCTGCGTACACTGGCGTTTGCTGCTGGCTGGGTCTGTCAGATGATTTTTGCTCTTTCCATTCTCGGCATGCTGTGATCCAAGTAATGATATGACTGGAAGCCAGACAGGGCGCGGACAGGAGGTAACAGGACATAAATACATTGATGGACCACAAAACCGTAAAACCGCGCAGCGATACGGCGGAGAAAATTCTTGATGTCGGGGAAAACCTTATTCAGACGCGCAGCTTCAATGGCTTCAGCTATCAGGATATCTCGGACGAACTCGGCATCAAGAAAGCCAGCATCCATTATCATTTTGCCTCAAAATCAGACTTGGGCGCGGCGATAATGACACGCTACCGGCAACGGCTTGAAGTGGCCATGGCGATGGCGGAAGACGCCTGTGAAAACAGCTGCTGGGACCTGCTGGAATTTTACTTCACGCCTTATTTCCAATATGCCGATACGCCCGACAAAGTGTGCCTTTCGGGATCTCTGGCCGGTGAATTTCCAACCCTGCCCGCAGATATGCAGAAATTGGTCGCAGGCTTTTTTCATGACCATCAGACCTGGCTGGCAAAAGTGCTGGAGCGTGGCAAGGTGCGCGGTGAATTTGCCATTCAAGGCAGTACCGTGCAGATGGCCCGGGTGCTGTTTGACGCACTCCAGGGCGCGTTACTGGTCAAGCGTGCCAGTGGCGAGATCAAACAACTGCACGATGTCGTTGACGTGTTCAGGCTTCTTCTGTCACCCACCGACAAGCCTCACCAAGCCTAGGATTTGTCGCACCATCCGGTGCCTCCTCCCCCGTCATACCGGCGAAAGCCGGTATCCAGGCAGCAGGGCATGGACTCGGAGCACTGGATACCGGCTTTCGCCGGTATGACGGGGGGAGAGAGATCAATCCTGATGGTAATGGAACTACCAAGGCGTCACATTTAACCGGTTACATCTTTACGTTCGGCAATAGCTGCCTGAGCGGCGGCCAGTCTGGCGATGGGTACGCGGAAAGGTGAACACGATACATAGTCAAGCCCGACCTGGTGGCAGAATTTCACCGAAGCTGGATCGCCGCCATGTTCGCCGCAAATTCCCAGTTTGATATCGGGTCTGGATTTGCGACCGCGCTCAATGCCCATGGCCACCAGTTCGCCGACACCTTCAACATCTATGGAGATAAAGGGATCAACTTCCAACAGGCCTTTGGCGGTATATTCATTGAGGAAATTTCCGGCATCATCGCGGCTGATGCCAAATGTGGTCTGGGTGAGATCATTGGTGCCGAATGAGAAGAACTCAGCTGTTTGGGCGATTTCCTCAGCCATCAGGCAGGCGCGCGGCAACTCAATCATGGTGCCGATGAGGTAGTCGATTTTAACGCCTTTTTCTTTTTCCACCTGCGCTGCAATATCTTTAATTCGCGCAGTTACATTATCGAGTTCAGCCTTGCCGGTAATCAGCGGCACCATGACTTCGGGAACCACCGGTTTACCGGTATTTTC
>CAZJUF010000089.1:0-9950 GCA_964549055.1 uncultured Hyphomicrobiales bacterium
CACCTACCATCGACATTGATGCGAGTGCGTTTGGCCATCAGGGTTTGTGGAATTTCAAGCTTGAATTGATGCAGCATTCGGGATCGTTCAAAGCGCGCGGCGCATTTAACAATCTTCTGTCACGTGATGTACCCGCTGCCGGTATTGTGGCGGCTTCCGGGGGAAATCATGGGGCAGCCGCTGCTTATGCGGCACAGAACCTTGGCATTCCAGCCAACATATTTGTACCTGAAATTTCATCGCCGGTAAAAATCGAGCGCATCAAATCTTATGGTGCGGAAATTCACATTGGTGGCGCGACCTATGTGGATGCGCTTGGCGCCAGCGAAGAGTTTTGCCAGCGTACCGATGCCCTGGCCATCCATGCTTACGATACAGCCGAAACGCTTTGCGGACAAGGGACGCTTGGCCTTGAATGGCAGCAACAGGTGCCCGATCTTGATACTATTTTGGTGGCAGTTGGCGGCGGAGGACTTATTGGCGGGATCGCGGGCTGGTATCGCGATGATGTTAAAATAATCGCGGTTGAGCCTGCGACCTCCTGTTGTCTGCATGCAGCACTCAATGCCGGCAGGCCCGTTGACGTAGAGGTTGGCGGTATTGCCGCTGATTCTCTGGGCGCGCGAAGCATCGGTGCCTTGGCCTATGACATCGCTGATGCCTTTGTTGACAAAAGCATTGTGGTTTCCAACGAAGCTATTGCGTGCGCACAAAACTCCCTGTGGGAAAACCTGCGCATTGCCACAGAGCCCGGTGGAGCCGCCGCCTTCGCCGCCGTGCTTGATGGTGTTTACAGACCCGATACAGATGAACGCGTTGGTATTTTAATCTGTGGCGGCAATACGGTTGGGGTTAATTTGATCTGAATCAATGCCCGGCCAATACCGTCGCCTATGATGACCCTTTTCAATTTTAGGGGTGCATCATGACTACTTTATCTTCTTACTACGTTGGCATGTCCATTGTTGCCGTGGTTGTTTTTGCGCTGACACTCGCCTATCAGACCATGCGCTACGACAATGATGTCAAGAAAGACTAGAGCACTTCTCTATCATATTGATAGAAAAACTATCAGGCAGCTTTCTTCATCAATCCGCGATTTACCAGAACTTCAGCGATCTGCACGGTGTTGAGCGCTGCACCTTTGCGCAGATTGTCTGACACCACCCAGATGTTGAGACCGTTTTCAACCGTCGCATCTTCGCGGATACGGCTGATATAGGTGGCGAATTCTCCGACACATTCTATCGGCGTGATGTAGCCACCGTCTTCGTGCTTATCGACCACCAGACAGCCCGGTGCCTCGCGCAGAATGTTCCTGGCATCTTCTGCCGACATCGGGCTTTCAAATTCGATGTTTACGGCTTCGGAATGGCCGACAAATACCGGAACGCGCACGGCTGTCGCGGTTAGCTTGATTTTAGGATCAAGTATCTTTTTGGTTTCCACCAGCAGCTTCCATTCTTCCTTGGTATAACCATCTTCCATGAAATCATCGATGTGGGGAATAACGTTAAAGGCAATCTGCTTGGTGAAATGTTTTGATTCTTTAGGGTCATTGACGAAAACCGCCCGTGTCTGTTCCCACAGTTCATCCATGGGATCACGTCCGCCACCTGAAACGGATTGATAGGTTGAGATAACCACACGCTTGATTTTGGCCACCTGATGCAACGGGTTAAGCGCCACTACCAGTTGGGCAGTGGAACAATTGGGGTTGGCAATAATATTAAGACGATCCTTGCGGGCCATATAATCTACCAGCACATGGCCATTCACTTCGGGCACAATCAGCGGTACTCGGGCGTCATAGCGCCAGCACGAGGAATTATCGATAACCATACAGCCGGTCGCACCAATTTTCGGTGCCCATTGTTTTGACACTTCAGAGCCAGCCGACATCAGGCAGATATCGGTGCCGGAAAAATCGTAATTCTCCATGGCGGTAACTTTGAGTGTCTTGTCACCAAAAGAGACTTCCACGCCCTGAGAGCGACGCGAAGCTAACGGTACGACTTCATCAGCGGGAAACTCACGTTCCGCCAGAATATTAAGCAGCTCGCGCCCGACATTACCGGTAGCACCGGCAATCGCTATTTTGTAACCCATGTGTTTTTACTCCTGTGGCTCAGGCCGAAAGAGCCTCCATTTGAGAAATAATCGCCGAGCCCATCTCACTTGTCGACAGTGTCTTTTCGCCTTCGCTGGCGATATCACCGGTTCGGCAACCTTCAGCAAGAGCTGCCTGTACGGCATTATCAACCAGATCAGCTTCCGCGCCCATATCGAAGGAATAGCGCAATGCCATGCCAAAGCTCAGGATGGTGGCAATCGGGTTAGCAATTCCCTGACCGGCAATATCGGGGGCTGAACCATGTACGGGTTCGTACATAGCCAATCGCCTGCCGTTTTTATCTGCATCGCCCAAAGAAGCCGATGGCAACATGCCCAAAGATCCGGTGAGCATGGAGGCTACGTCTGACAGCATGTCGCCGAACATATTATCAGTGACGATCACATCAAACTGTTTGGGGTTGCGCACCAGTTGCATGCCGCAATTATCCGCCAGCATATGATCAAGGGTTACATCGGAGAATTTTTCCTTGTGCAGGGCAATTACTTCTTCCTGCCACAGCAGGCCCGATTCCATCACATTGCGTTTTTCCACTGAAGTCACCCGGTTGTTGCGTTTGCGGGCGAGATCAAAGGCGACGCCGGCGACGCGCTGGATTTCAAATGTATCGTAAACTTGCGTATTGATACCACGGCGCTGGCCATTGCCAAGATCGGTAATACCGCGCGGTTCACCAAAATAAAGCCCGCCGGTAAGCTCGCGAACGATCATTATATCAAGACCTTCAACCAACTCGCGCTTGAGTGAGGATGCATCGGCCAAAGCTTCAAAACAAATTGCCGGGCGCAGGTTGGCGAAAAGCTGTAAATCCTTGCGCAGGCGCAAAAGACCCGCTTCAGGGCGCACGGAAAAATCAACGCCATCCCATTTAGGCCCGCCAACGGCACCCAGAATAACAGCATCAGCCGCCTTGGCTTTTTCGATGGTTTCGTCCGTTACCGCAACCCCATGGGCATCATAACAGCAGCCACCAACCAGATCGGTTTCGGTTTCAAATTCTACACCATTGCGGCCTGAGAACCATTCGATCACGCGCGATACTTCGCCCATAACTTCGGGGCCGATACCATCGCCGGGCAAAAGGAGCAGTTTTTTTGTTGTCATTGTTTCATTCCATTTTGGTCTATGCAAAAAAAGCCCCGCTTTTTTATGGCGGGGCACTGATTTTCAAATCTATGCGGGCCCCATTATATCCACGGACGTGTTTTCTTGATTGTGTTTTCAAACTCGGTAATTGTGGCGGTTTTTTCCAAAGTGAGCCCAATATCGTCAAGGCCTTCTACCAAACAGCGCTTGCGGTGTGGGTCGACCTCGAAAGCAATCTTGCCGCCATCGGGGCCGGAAATTTCCTGGGCTTCAAGATCAACAGTAATGACAGCGTTTGATCCCCGGTTCGCATCATCCATCAATTTATCGATATCTTCCTGCGGCAGGATTATCGGCAGGATACCATTCTTGAAGCAATTATTATAGAAGATGTCGGCAAAACTGGTGGCAATTACACATTTGATGCCAAAATCCAGCAACGCCCACGGCGCATGTTCGCGCGACGAGCCACAGCCAAAATTATCGCCAGCAATTAAAAGGCTGGATTTGCGGTAGGCGGGCTGATTGAGGATAAAATCCTGTTTTTCCGTGCCATCATCATTATAGCGCATTTCGGCAAACAAGGCTGTTCCCAGACCTGAACGCTTGATGGTCTTGAGATATTGCTTGGGGATGATCTTGTCGGTATCGATATTGATCATCGGCAAGGGCGCTGCAACGCCGGTGAGTGTTGTAAACTTATCCATGAAAAACAGGCTTTCGAAACGCTCAAAATGAGCATGTTAAAAGATGCATGGGAAAAACTCCCTCTTTCTTACGCATTGGTGCCATTTGGTCAAGCCCATTTGCTATAATACGTAAGTGGTGACCAGATGGTACAAGAGGCCGATGGCAACGATATAACCAAAGCTGCGCCCGATAATGCGACCCCATTTTTCAATAGGGTCATCAGCAGGCGCATCGCCATCAAGCGATGGGTTGATCAGCTTTTCCGACTGCTCTTCCAGGCGTTTGAGGTCGCGTTTGGCTTTTGCGACATCAGATTGTTGCTTTTGGTGCGTTCCCTCGGCCATATTCAAGCCCGCTAAAATGTCCGCACATCGACAAAGTGACCGGCAATCGCTGCTGCCACCGCCATTTCAGGACTGACCAGATGGGTTCTGCCACCCTTGCCCTGACGACCCTCAAAATTGCGGTTTGAGGTCGACGCGCATCTTTCCTGCGGATTGAGCTTGTCAGCATTCATAGCCAGACACATGGAACATCCCGGCTCGCGCCATTCAAAGCCCGCGTCGAGAAAAATCTTATCGAGGCCTTCGGCTTCGGCCTGTATTTTCACCAGACCAGATCCCGGCACGACCATGGCATTGACGCTGTCGGCAACCTTGTTTCCCGCGGCAACCTTGGCAGCGGCGCGAAGATCTTCAATCCGGCCGTTGGTGCATGAGCCTATAAATACCCGGTCAATGGTAACATCCTGTATCGGTGTTCCCGGTGTCAGGCCCATATACTCCAGTGAGCGCTCGATTGAAGCACGCTTGGCATCATCGGCGATGTCGGCTGGATTAGGGATTTTGCCATCAATGGTGAGCACATCTTCAGGGCTGGTTCCCCAGGTGACGATGGGAGGCAGGCTTTCAGCATCAAGGGAGATTTCAGTATCAAATACGGCTTCATCATCGCTGAAAAGTGTGCCCCAATAGGCGCGGGCCAGATCCCAGTTTTCTCCCGTTGGTGCGCGGGGTTTGTCTTTAACATAATCGAACGTGGTTTCATCAGGCGCAATTAATCCAGCGCGCGCGCCCGCTTCAATCGTCATGTTACAGACCGTCATGCGGCCTTCCATGGACAGGTTGCGAATGGCCTCACCGCAAAACTCTATTACATGACCGGTACCGCCTGCGGTGCCAATCTGGCCGATGATTGCCAGAATAATATCCTTGGCGGTAACGCTGCTGGATAATTTTCCATCAACGCGCACGCGCATGTTTTTTGATTTATTCTGGATCAGTGTCTGCGTTGCCAGGACATGCTCAACTTCTGACGTGCCAATACCGTGAGCCAGAGCGCCAAAGGCACCGTGGGTGGCGGTGTGACTGTCGCCACAGACGATTGTCATGCCGGGCAAGGTGAAACCCTGCTCAGGTCCGATAATGTGGCAAATACCCTGACGCTCATCCATTTCGTCAAAATATTCGACACCAAATTCGGCACAGTTTTCAGCCAATGTGTCGACCTGAAGCTTTGATTCAGGATCGTCAATACCTTTAGAGCGATCGGTGGTCGGCACATTATGATCAACCACGGCAAGCGTTTTAGCGGGCTCATGGACTTTGCGTTTGGCATTGCGCAGGCCTTCAAAGGCTTGCGGGCTGGTGACTTCATGAACAAGGTGGCGGTCAATATAAAGCAGACCGGTGCCATCTTCCTGAGTTGAAATCAGATGATCATCCCAAATTTTATCATAAAGCGTTCTGGGGTTTTTCATCAACTTTTCCTCATCCTGTTTAATAAAATCACTGGCCACCTTAGCTTGATGTTTTGGTAGCTTTCTTCGGGCGCATGTCTTTCTTTTCGGCAATTCTTGCAGCTTTACCGCGAAGACCGCGCAGATAATACAGTTTGGCGCGGCGTACACGGCCACGGCGAACCACATCAATTGAATCAATCATCGGGCTGTACAGCGGGAACACACGTTCAACGCCTTCACCATATGAGATCTTGCGCACTGTGAAACTCTCGTTAATGCCGGGGCCGGAACGTGAAATACACACGCCTTCATAGGCCTGCACACGTTCACGCGCACCTTCAACCACTTTCACATTGACGCGCAAAGTGTCGCCAGGACCGAATTCCGGGATCGGGCGTTTATCCGTCAATGCCTTGAGCTGTTCGGCCTCGATTTCTTCGATAATATTCATTTTAACGTTCACCTTTCTTAATTTCGCTGGCGCTGCGACAAAGATTATTTTGTTTTTGTCATGCAGCGTACTTTTTTCAAACACTATTGTTTTAAAATCTTAATTTATCTGTCCTTGCGGGCGTTGCTTTGCCCACAGGTCCGGGCGTCTTTGTCTGGTAATTTCTTCGGCTTGAGCGCGGCGCCAGTTGGCGATTTCACCATGGTGACCACTGGTCAGGACGCCGGGAATTTCGTGGCCCTCCCAGGTATTGGGGCGGGTGAACTGCGGGTATTCCAGCAGTCCGTTGTTAAAACTTTCTTCAACAAGCGAGGCTTGATTGGCGGTAACACCGGGGATGAGGCGGACAATTGCATCAAGCAGGCTCAAGGCTGCGGGCTCACCGCCCGATAATACAAAATCACCGAGGCTTATTTCTTCCAATGCGCGCGATTGAATAACGCGCTCATCAATGCCTTCAAACCGACCGCATAAAATCACCACCCCGGACGCTTTAGCCAACTCGCACACTTTTGCCTGTGTTAGCGGTGTCCCACGTGGTGTCAGGCAAATCATCGGACGCGCAGGCTTGTCCTTGACTGTTTCATCAATCGCACGGGCAACAACGTCTGCGCGCAACACCATTCCAGCACCGCCACCGGCAGGTGTGCCGTCAACAGTGTGATGTTTATCATCGGCAAAATCGCGAATATTGACCGCTTCCAATGACCAGATGTCACGCTCAAGCGCACGCCCGGCCAAAGACAGGCCCAGCGGCCCGGGAAACATTTCCGGGTACAGCGTCAAGACGCTTGCTTTATATGTGTCGTTCGATGTGGTCATTTAAAACGTATCTACAATCTCAACTTTTTTCTTCTTCAGGTTTTTCATCGGCGATAATTTCAATCGGCACGGCAACAATAAACCCTTGATCAATATCCACAATTGGCACGGCAGCACGGGTAAACGGAATGAACATACTTTCCTCATCCGGCCCTACGTCTACTTCTACCATGTCACCGGCGCCAAAATCATAAACTCCGATGACGACGCCAATTTCCTTATCGTCCTTTGCCCTGACCTTCAGACCAACAAGGTCTGCATGATACCAGGTGTCTTCTTCAATTTGCGGCAACGCCTCGCGCTTAACATAAAGCCGCGTGCCTTTTAGCCTTTGGGCAGCTTCGCGGTCTTCAAGTCCTTCAATTTTTGCAACCACGCCTATTTTATCTGGCCGGAAGTTTAAAATTGAAAACGCAGCGTCTCCTGTCTCACTTTCCAAAGGACCGTAAGCAGCGATATCTTCGGCGTTTTGGGTGAAGGTCTTGATTTTGACCTCCCCTTTGACACCATGAGCACCGGCTATGGCACCCAGACATATTTTGCCGTTAGTTTCCTCAGTCATCGCTTGCCAATGTTATTCGCTTGCCGCTTCTTCAGCCGGGGCTTGGGATGCGGCAGCAGCGGCTTCTTTTGCGTCCGCTGCTTTGGCAGCTGCTTCGGCTTCACGTTCCAGGCGTTTTTTGCCCGGCTTTGCCTTGTTGGGGTTGCTTCTGGCATCGCGCTTCATAATACCCGCATTATCCAAAAACCGCAGAACACGGTCGGTTGGCAAGGCGCCATGGCCGATCCAGTATTTGATGCGTTCTTCATTCAGGGTCACGCGGTCTTCTGAATCTTTTGGCAAAAGAGGATCAAAAGTGCCCACTTTTTCAATAAAGCGGCCATCTCTTGGTGAGCGCACGTCAGCAATAACAATGCGGTAATAGGGGCGTTTTTTTGCACCACCTCTGGCAAGTCTGATTTTAAGTCCCATAGATTTTTTCCTTAAGTGATAAATTAGGTGTTCGGGATTTTTTGACATTCCCGGTTCAAATTAGTTTGTCGTTACTTCTTTCGTTTCGGCAATCCGGGTAATCCCGGTAAAGAGCCTGTTCCAAGTCCCGGTAATCCTTGCGGCGGCAGGCCGGAGCCCAGACCCGGTAATCCACTTGGCATATTCGACATATCAGGCGGTATTTGCGCTTCCTGAGCCATCGCACCCATATCGGGCATACCGCCACCGAACATGCCCTTGAGGCCGCCTTTTTGCCGGCCCATCTTTTTCATCATGTCTGACATCTGACGATGCATTTTGAGCAGCTTGTTGATTTCCTGAACGCTGGTGCCTGAGCCAGATGCCACGCGTTTTTTGCGTGAGGCATTGAGAACTTTGGGGTGTTGGCGCTCTTTACGCGTCATTGAGCCGATAATGGCTTCCTGGCGCTTGAACATTGTGTCATCAAGATTGGCTGAAGCCATTTGTTTTTTGATCTTGCCAACGCCGGGCAACATGGAAAGCACACCCTGCATGCCGCCAATTTTCTGCATCTGCTTGAGTTGTTCGGCTAGATCATCAAGATCAAAGCTGCCCTTTTGCATTTTGGCAGCGATTTTTTTGGCTTCTTCCTGATCAATGGTCTCAGCGGCTTTTTCAACCAGCGAGACCACATCACCCATGCCCAAAATGCGTCCGGCGATGCGTTCGGGATGGAAATCTTCCAGCGCGTCAATTTTTTCGCCGGTGCCCATCAATTTAATCGGCTTGCCAGTGACTGCGCGCATGGACAGTGCGGCACCGCCACGGCCATCGCCATCAATTCTGGTTAAAACAATGCCGGTAATACCAACGCGCTCATCAAACGCCTTGGCGACATTGACCGCATCCTGACCAGTGAGACTGTCGGCGACCAGAAGAACCTCGTGCGGATTGGTATCTTCGCGGATTTGCTCCAGTTCGCCCATCAAACCATCATCAATGTGCAGGCGACCTTGCGTATCAAGCATGACAATATCATAGCCACCGAGACGTCCAGCCTCCATGGCGCGATTGGCGATGGCGACGGGCATCTGACCTTTAACGATGGGCAGGGTTGCAACTTCAATCTGCTCGCCAAGGACACGAAGCTGTTCCTGAGCGGCGGGGCGGTGAACATCAAGCGATGCCATCAGGACTTTTTTCTTGTCCTTGTCGCCTAATCGTTTGGCGATTTTGGCGGTTGATGTGGTTTTGCCCGAACCCTGCAAACCGACCATCATGATGGCCACCGGCGGGGTTGCATTAAAACTCAAAAGCTGGGCTTCAGATCCCAGCATTTCAACCAGTTGGTCGTGGACAATCTTGACCACCATCTGGCCCGGCGTCACAGATTTGACCACCTCATGGCCAACAGCGCGGTTGCGCACTTTGTCGACAAACGAGCGCACAACGTCGAGGGCTACGTCAGCCTCAATAAGAGCGCGACGCACTTCGCGCATAGCCGTATCGACATCTGCATCAGACAGCGCACCGCGCCGTGTGAGAGTGTCAAATATACCGCTTAAGCGATCTGAAAGTGTTTCGAACATCTTGCTTTAA
Source organism: uncultured Hyphomicrobiales bacterium (assembly GCA_964549055.1). Lineage (GTDB taxonomy): Bacteria > Pseudomonadota > Alphaproteobacteria > Rhizobiales > JAJFHR01 > JAJFHR01. Next base: position 9,479 of record CAZJUF010000089.1, read on the forward strand.
TTCTCAGTTTTTCAAACAACGATTGACACAACGCAAAACACATCCGTGGGCGAAACTCGCTGGCGGATGTTAACCTAATGTGCCTCCGGGAAATTACTTTCCTCGTGCACTTCAGTCTCAGACGTTTAGCAATCGTCTTTGAAGATTGCGCGGAAACTAGGCCCGGTGTTAGGCAAAGTCAAGCAAAACACTCAATGCTGCTGCTAATTTCACTCATACTACCCCCACTCGTTATCCCCGGGCTTGTCCCGGGGATAACGAGTGGGGGCGTACGATTTAGCTCGAATTCTATACTATGTTTTTGCCCGCATGGCCTCTTTCGGCAATTTGATATCCAGCATCGCCCGGATTTTCGCGTCTTTTTGCTCTGAAATATGAGCTGGAAAATGAGTATCGAGGATTTCGCGGGTTTTCTCTACCGCCTTGTCCAGCAATACCGGCTTGCCCAGTTCTTCCCATTCTTTTGGTGTCG
>CAZJUF010000090.1:0-9936 GCA_964549055.1 uncultured Hyphomicrobiales bacterium
CCTGATCATGCAACACGAATTGAAACGGCTCTGGCCACCGGCAGTGCGGTTCGCGATGCTGTTGTTGCCTCCTGGCAGCGATCCAAAAACCTGCATCATCTCGACCCCGGTCGAATTTCTGCACCTGAAAGACTTTCAGCCCGCGAACTAAGCCAGGCACGTGAACGTCTGGGATCCTTCATTGCGACGGCTGATGCCAGTCTTGATCAACTGTATCTGGCGGTGGGCAATGCCGGGTGTTGTGTTTTGCTGGCCGATAAAAACGGCATACCGGTAGCGCGCCGGGGGGCGCGCGCTGACGACCGGGTTTTTGATGAGTGGGGCTTGTGGACCGGCGCTCTGTGGAGTGAAGGCAGCGAGGGCACCAATGGCATTGGTACCTGCATCGTTGAAGAACGCCCGCTGACGGTGCACAAAGACCAGCATTTTCATTGCAAAAATATCGAGATGTCGTGTACGGCGGCACCGATATTCGATCATGAAGGCAAATTGCTGGCGGCCGTTGACGTTTCATCGTGTCGCGCTGATTTGACAGCGGGGTTTTCAAATCTGATTTCAATCGGGGTTGTTAATGCAGCGCAAGCGATTGAAACAGCACATTTTCGCCAGTTTTATTCAACCTCGCGCATCCTGCTTGCCGCTCCTGCAAACAGCGTCGAAACTAGCGGCCCCGCCCTGATCGCTGTTGATCGCGACGACCTGGTGATCGGAGCCACACGGCAGGCGCGGCGCATCTACGGGTTGATTGACAAGGATTTTAACAACCCTGTGCCTTTGTCGACGCTTTTTGGCCACGATGTGGATGAGGCAGATGATTATACCAAGGCCGGGCGCAGAACCGTTTTGCTGGCTCTGGCGCGCTCTGGCGGAAATGTATCGGCCGCAGCTGCTTCCATGGGTATCTCTCGCGCCACCCTGCACCGCAAGATTAAGCGACTGGGCATTCAGACCCGGTCGAATTAAGCCTGAACTGTCGCATATCTGCGACAGATTGCTCATGCCCCGGGGAGACAGACATTCTCAAGGTGCAATTTTTAGTTTTATTATCGTTTGAAACTGGAGTAGCCTTCATAACATCGAAGGCTGGACAACAAATGCTGCGCTTGAGGCCATCTAACTGACGCATTTTTTGTCCACATAACATACAGCCAATCGTTGGCTCGTTGGCAAGAAAAAACAGCGAAAACCATTTATCAAGCTGTCTTGGGAGGAGGCTAAATGCAAAAAACATTAGTAATTGATCCGGGCAAATGCACCGGCTGCAAACAATGCGAACTGGCATGTTCTTATGTCAAGGAGGGGTCATTCAATCCCTCAAAATCACGCATCCGGGTGTTTGATTTTCACACCGAAGGACGCTTTGTTCCTTACACCTGCACCCAGTGCGATGAAGCCTGGTGCCAGCAGGCATGCCCGGTTGATGCCATTACCACCGACCCTGTTTCAGGCGTCAAGCAGGTGCATGAAAACTTATGTGTCGGCTGCAAGGTCTGCACCATTGCGTGCCCGTTTGGTACCATCAACTACAATGTCGCCAGCGGCAAAGTTGTCAAATGCGATCATTGCGGTGGCGATCCTGAATGCGTCAAGGCGTGTCCTACCCAAGCCATCCTGTATAGCGATGTTGAGCAGGCAGGTTATGATAAAATGCAACAATGGGCGGGCAAAACCGACAATGCCGCACCAGCAAACTCAGCTTAATTGAACAGGAGGAATGAACTATGGCTTGGACAAGAAAAATCCTTCGCGTCAATTTGACTGAAGGCACATGCGTTTCTGAACCGCTAAATATGGACTGGGCTTTGAAGTATCTCGGCCAGCGCGGATTGGGAACCAAATATCTGATGGAAGAAATCGACCCGAAGGTTGATCCGCTTTCACCTGACAACAAAATGATTTTCGCAACCGGTCCCCTGACGGGCACTTGTGCCTCAACCGCCGGGCGTTATTCGGTCATCACCAAAGGTGCTTTGACGGGTGCGATTGCGTGTTCAAATTCCGGTGGTTATTTTGGTGCTGAACTGAAATTTGCCGGATGGGACATGATCATCTTTGAGGGCAAATCGGAAAAACCGGTTTACCTTTGTATCATTGATGACAAGGCAGAACTGCTCAGTGCCGAAGGCCTGTGGGGCAAAACTGTCTGGGATACGGATGCTGCCATCAAGACTACCCATCAGGAGCCGATGATGCACATTGCCGCTATTGGTGTGGCAGGTGAAAAAGGCAATATGTATGCCTGTATTGTCAATGATCTGCATCGCGCCGCCGGTCGCTCCGGTGTTGGCACGGTTATGGGGTCCAAAAACCTCAAGGCGGTTGCTGTTCGCGGCACCGGCGGGGTCAGTGTTGAAGATTTCCCCGCATTCATGAAATCAACCGAGGCCGGCAAAAAGGCGTTGCAGGAAAATGCCGTTACCGGCGAAGGTCTGCCCGCCTATGGCACGCAGGTTTTGATGAATGTCATTAACGAAAGCGGAGCCTTGCCGACGCGCAATTTCCGTGATGTGCAATTTGAGAGCGCCAACGATATATCGGCTGAAGCCATGGCCGAGCCACGACGCAGTGACGGCAAACCCAATCTGCTGACCAATCAGGCCTGTTTCAGTTGTACCATTGCCTGTGGCCGGATTTCGCAGATTGACAAAGACCACTTTACCGTTTCCAACAAGCCGGAATACTGGGGCGCGGAAGGTGGGCTTGAGTATGAAGCTGCCTGGGCTTTGGGTGCTGCAACCGGCATCAAGGATCTGGAAGCACTTACCTATGCCAATTACCTGTGCAACGAGCATGGGTTTGATCCGATCTCCTTTGGATCCACCCTTGCTGCCGCCATGGATATGTATGAAGAAGGTATCTTGACCAAAAAGGATACCGGCGGCGTTGAGCTTAAATTCGGCTCGGCTGAGATGTTGGCGAAAATGACTGAACTCACCGGCACAATGGAAGGCTTTGGCAAGGAACTCGCCCTTGGCTCCAAACGTTTGTGTGAAAAATATGGCCGGCCTGAATTATCCATGACGGTTAAAGGCCAGGAATTCCCGGCCTATGATCCGCGCGGCATTCAGGGCATGGGGCTCACCTATGCCACGTCAAATCGCGGTGCGTGTCATTTACGTTCCTACACAGTGTCATCTGAAATTCTGGGTATTCCGGAAAAGACCGATCCACTGTCAACCGATGGCAAGGCTGGTCTGGTGAAGGCGTTTCAGGATGCAACAGCTGCCGTCGATTCAGCTGGTTTGTGTATTTTCACAACCTTCGCCTGGACTTTGGAAGACATCGCCCCTCAGGTTGATGCCGCATGCGAAGGCAACTGGACCCCTGACACATTGATGGAAGCCGGTGAACGCATCTGGAATATGGAGCGCAATTTCAATCTCGCCGCCGGCTTTAGCGGCAAGGATGACAATCTGCCCAAACGCCTGATGAAAGATGCAGCCAAGACTGGACCGGCAAAGGGACTGGTTTCCGGTCTCGATAAAATGCTGCCGGAATACTACGAGTTGCGCGGCTGGAACACCAAGGGTGTGCCGACCGAGGAAACGCTCAGTCGTCTGGGCGTATAGTAAAATTGTCGAGCCGGTGGCGATACAGTCACCGGCCGACATTTTCGAAACCTGGCAAAATGTGAGTTGAACATGAAACACGTCATCATCGGCGCGGGTCCAGCCGGGGTCGTTGCTGCAGAAACCTTGCGCAAGCACGACGCCAAATGCAGCATCACTCTGATTGGCAATGAGGGCAAACCACCCTACTCGCGCATGGCCCTGCCCTATCTGCTGATCGACAGGATTACGGAGCCCGGCACTTATTTGCGTCAGTCTCCGGGCCATTATGACGATCTCGAAATTGAGTATGTTCAGGCAAACGTGGATGCTGTTGATCCTGACAAAAAAACAATCACTCTCGATGACGGCGCACCTTTGGCCTATGACAGATTATTGCTGGCCACTGGCGCTCATCCCATCAAACCACCGATCAAGGGGCTGGATTTGCCCGGCGTTCACACCTGCTGGACCCTGGATGATGCTGATGAAATAGGCGCGCTGGCAAAATCCGGCGCCCATGTGGTGTTGATGGGCGCGGGCTTTATTGGCTCGATTATTCTTGAAGCTCTGGTTTTAAAAGGTGTCTCGCTCAGTGTGGTTGAGATGGAAGACCGCATGGTGCCGCGCATGATGGATGAAGTTGCCGGCAACATGCTCAAAAGCTGGTGCACGTCCAAAGGTGTCAACATATTGACGGGCACAAAAATCACCGAGATCAGCCAGGGCGACGAGGGTCTCAATGTTACCCTTGATAAGGGCAACATCGCCGCAGCCCAGCTGGTGGTGGTGGCAGCGGGTGTGCGCTCTAACATCGATTTCCTCAAAGGCAGCGGTGTTGAAACCAAAGAGGGCGTTGTGGTTGATGATCACCTGCAAACAAACATTGAAGGCATATATGCCGCCGGTGATGTGGCGCAGGCCAAAGATCTTTCAACCGGTGACTTCAATGTGATGGCAATCCAGCCCACAGCGGTTGAGCACGGACGCATTGCGGCGATGAACATGGGCGGCCTCGATACGCCTCATCGCGGCTCTTTGTCGATGAATGTGCTGGATACGCTGGGATTGATTTCAAGTTCTTTCGGCCAGTGGATGGGTGAAAAAGGCGGCGACAGCGCTGTCATGGTGGACAAAACCAACTATCGTTATTTGCGCCTGGAATTTCAGGGCGACCGCCTGATTGGTGCCCAAAGTGTGGGATTGAGTGAACACATCGGCATGTTGCGCGGCCTTATTCAAACCGGGACGCATTTGGGCAACTGGAAACAGATACTGATGACATCGCCGCACCGTATTTCTGAAGCCTATGTGTCAACCCTGCATAAAAACGCGAGCTAGCCTACGTGAAAATAACCTTAAAGCTCTATGCCTCTCTGGCCAGTTGCCTGCCGGCCGAAGCCGTCAAGAATCAAGCGGAAATTACGGTTAAATCCGACATCACCGTTCGTGAAGTTCTGGATGCTCACAATGTGCCGTTTGATAGATGCCATCTGATATTGGTCAACGGCGTATTCTCGCCACCGGCCACCGCCAAGCAGGCAACCTTGAAAGAGGGTGACGCGCTGGCCGTATGGCCGCCGGTTGCCGGGGGCTAGGGTGTGAGGAAGACAATAGTCAAACTCATGTCCATGTCGCGCAATGAGTTCATTCACAGTTTCAAAAAATTCGCACCCGATTATCGCGGCTCGATGGACGCCTCCAGCTTCGAACTTGCCGCGGGCAAAGGCACTGTCACCATTGACATAGAAGTGCTGCCCGAGCGCGCCATCACCAGCCTGTTTATCCTGCCCCAATCCAACGTGACCCTGACCATGGATGGATTGTCGCAAGACGAGCAGCGCCATTTTCTCGAACGTTTTGATATTTCATTTCAACGTGGCGGCGGGTAGCATAAACCGCTTGTTGTCAGTGACACTACCAACGATTTAATCAACTGTTGTTTGGCTGAGCGACTGCAGCTTTTGTCGCTTCACCTCTTGCGTCGATTCTTCCAACGCCATTTCAAGGAGATATGTGAGAAAGGTAAGATGGGCTTTGTCTGTCATGGTACGCAATGGCTTGAGGAATTCGGCCACCTTAACGGCGACGTCTTCCTGGCTTGGTAACAGGGTATCGACTTTGGTTTTACTGAGGTGATTATAACCACTCATTTGTGTATTCTCCGACATGTATCTCTGAAGCTCCGCGGGGCGAAATCTCTTCACAGTGATGAATTGCGCTTACAAGCACACAGGTTAATGTTGCGACCAAAATCGTGGAATTCGATAGATAAATCAATAATTTTGATATCTTACGTAGTACTACCTATTTCTGGGTCGGATGCTGGCAAACCCTATAAGGGCTACTACGTATACATGCAGTTTTTCCTCGATTGGTGCGGTTTATCAATTATGCTCACCTCCATTGTTTTGACGGGATGGGTTTAATGGCAAAAAAAAATAATGAAACCGCAAAGGCCGGGCTGGGCCCGGAGGAATTGCTGCTCGCTGCCTGTGGAGTTGTTGAACTGGGACTGGTTCTGTATGACCCCGATGACCGCCTCCTTACCTGTAATGCCAAGTATCTCGAATTCTATGACAATATTTCCGAGCCGATAATCCCGGGTACCAAGTTCGAAGATATTGTGCAAACCAATGTCCGTCGAGGTCTTGTCGTCGTGGCCGATGACGGCATTGAACATTGGGTGATTGAGCGGCTTCGACATCATCATGAATGCAAAAACTCGTTTGTGTTGAATCTACGACATGACCGATGGCTGAAAATCAGCGAGCGCCGTACACCAGATGGCGGTATCATTGGCGTTCACACGGAAATTACGGAGCTTAAACGGGCTGAGAAAAAAGCTAAATCTGCGATGACCCGGTTGAAAGATTTTGCCGAAATGGGGTCAGACTGGTTTTGGGAAACGGGCCCGGATTCCAAATTTACCACCATACATGACACCATTCAGGAGTTGCAGCCCTTAATCGAAAAATTCACCCGCATGACCCGCCTTGAGGTGATGCTTGCTCTCAATGACGAAAGCCTAATTCAAAAACACAAAATCGACCTTGAAAATTTCAAACCTTTTAACAATCTGGCTTACTGGATTGAGGATAACGAGAACCAACGCAGATACGTTCAAGTCAGTGGCAAACCATTATTCGACGAGGACAATAATTTTCTCGGCTATCGTGGTGTTGCCCGCGACATAACAAGTGAAAAACTGTTGGAAACCGAGCGCTACCACACTCAGAAGATGGAAGCACTGGGACGCATGGCGAGCGCTATCACCCATGATTTCAACAATACCCTGCAACCGATTGCACTTCTTTCCAGCGCCATTGCCAAAAACCTCGAAACCGGCAATCCGCTATATAAGGAAGTTTCCATCATTAACGCTGCCGTCAAGCAGCTTGCCAGACAGACGAAAAATATCCTTGAATTCAGCAGGAAAGACACCTCGCAGAAAACCCTCATAGATATTTGCGATGTCATACGGGGAACAATAATTCTGGCTAAATACGCGTTTCCCGACAATATTGTTGTCACTGAAGCGCTGGATCAATCGGCTGGAGAAATATTGGCGGATGCAGCCGAAATACAATCGGTAATATTGAATCTTATCAAGAATGCCAGTGATGCCTATGAGGGAGAAAGCGGAACCATCGACATAGCCTTAAGCAAATGCCTTGTGGATAATGATGGAGCATTGCAGGAATTTATCAATCTTTCGATCACCGACCATGGAGTTGGGATACCAGAGAAAAGTATTCCTAATATTTTTGACCCGTTCTATACTACCAAAAGTAATGGAAGAGGGACTGGATTAGGTCTCGCTACGGTATATGGTATTGTATCCGTCAACCATAACGGGAAAATTGAAGTACAAAGCAAGCCCGGAGAAGGATCAACATTTCAAATATATCTTCCTGTTGATAATAGATAACAATATATATTAAGATCATCCAGTAGTGACGAAAGAGAATTTCGTCACGGACTTATACGTATTGCCAACCTATTGTTAAACGCATGAAGGTTCTGCTTAAGGCAATAAAACCTGAATACAGTTTTTTGGGGCCTGAATGAAATTCAGCCATATTTATATTGTCGATGATGATGACCTTGTACGTATAAGTCTGGAAGCCGTGCTCAAATCAGAAGGATTTAACACTACTGTTTTCTCCACCGGTGAGAGCTTTTTGGCGGTAGCCCCGGAACTTGAACCGGGATGTGTGTTGCTGGACGTCAAAATGATGGACATGAACGGCCTCCAGGTTTTGACCGCGCTGCAGGATAGGCTGGAGCACCTGGCGGTAATAATTATGTCAGGACACGGAGATATTGCCATGGCTCTTCAGGCAATACGACTTGGGGCACTCGATTTTATCGAAAAACCTTTTTCTTTCGATACTATTTTATTGGCGCTTGAGAAAACCTGCGAAGTCCACGCGGCGCAAAAAGAAAGTCAAACGACGAAATGTGGCAACAGCCTCACAGGCCTTACGGATCGCGAGAGCGAAATTCTGAAGCTTCTAATCGAGGGCGATCAAAATAAAATTATCGCACGCAAACTGGGCATCAGCCATCGAACCGTCGAGGTCCATCGCGCTCGCATCATGCAGAAAACTGGCGCGGAAAATTTTGCTGAGCTGGTGAAAATTGCCGTCACATCGTCGAAACTATAACGATACACTGTTTGCGCCATGATGGTTCAAATACACCGGCCGCCGTCTACTTCCATGCACACACCGGTGATAAATTCGGCGTCTTCGGAGACTAAAAACAGCGCGGCGCGAGCGATGTCTTCAGGTTGGCTCATTCTGCCAAGCGGTATGGTGGAGATAAATTTTTCACGTATTTCAGGTGTGTCCTGGCCGCCCATGAAGGTTTTCATCATGCCGGTTTCACCAATCACCGGGTTGATGGCATTGACGCGGATATTATCAGGCGCAAGCTCCACCGCCATTGATTTGGTCATGGTGATGACGGCACCTTTGGAGCTGTTGTACCAGGTTAATCCGGGACGTGGGCGCACGCCCGCAGTTGAGGCGATATTTAGAAAAACCCCACTCCCCTGAGCACGAAAAACCGGCGCAGCGTGAATAGCGCTTAAATAGATGCTCTTTACGTTGACGGCGTAAACACGGTCAAATTCTGCTTCCGTCACGTCCAGCAGCGGCTGGTTGATGTGAGAATACCCGGCATTATTGACGTAGATATCCAATGTGCCAAATTCTTCCATGGCACGCGCCACCAGGGCACCAACATCATCACCTTGAGAAACATCACCGCTCATGGGAATGGCACTGCCACCAGATTTTTGGATTTCGCTGGCAACCGTTTTAGCAGCTTCCTCATTGAGATCATTGACCAGAATGCAGGCACCGCTGGCGGCAAACTGCCGTGCCATTTCAGCACCAAAACCTGAGCCCGCGCCGGTAATGAGCGCTACTTTTTTGTTCAATTTCATCTCGCCTCCCGTTTATTCCCCCGCCTACTATAAACGACTGAGCGCATATGCAAACCCCACCTGCCGGAAAACCGGCTTGACCGCCAAGGCATTAACCGAAACCATGGCGATATTGTTGATCACTGCACGAAAGTAATTTTATTCATGAACCTGTTTTCACTGCTTGGTAAAAGAGCCAATGCAAATAATCCGATAAAGATTGGTATCATTGGGGCTGGAAAATTCGGCTCGATGTTTTTGTCTCAAGCGGCAAAGACGCCGGGATTTCATGTTGTTGGCATTGCTGATCTCAACCCGGATAAAGTGCGGGTCTCTCTCGCTGACGTGGGTTGGGAACAAGAGCAATATGGCGCGCAATCGTTCGAGGAGGCTGCACGAAAACAATCCACCTTCATCACCGATGATGCCGAAGCACTGATAAAGGCTGACGGCATCGAAGTGATTATTGAGGCAACCGGAAATCCTGCAGCGGGCATTCATCACGCAACGATGGCTTTTGATCACGGTTGCCATGTGATCGCCGTTAATGTGGAAGCTGATGTTCTGGCCGGCCCGTTGCTGGCGGCACGCGCCAAACAGGCCGGTGTGGTTTACTCGCTGGCCTATGGTGACCAGCCAGCGCTGATTGCTGAAATGGTCGATTGGGCACGCGCTTGTGGCCTCGAAGTTGTCTGCGCCGGTAAAGGCACAAAGTACCTGCCGGAATATCACAGCTCCACGCCCGATACCGTGTGGGATTATTATGGCCTTTCCGCCGAGCGTGCCGCATTGGCGGCGATGAACCCGCAGATGTTCAACTCATTTCTTGATGGCACAAAATCCTCGATTGAAATGGCGGCGGTAGCCAACGCGTGTGGCTTGAGCGCCCCAGACGATGGCCTGCTATTTCCGGCAATCGGCACCCATGAATTGCCTGAAAGCCTGAAACCGGCA
>CAZJUF010000091.1:0-9910 GCA_964549055.1 uncultured Hyphomicrobiales bacterium
GTAGCCCGCTCAACCGACGAGGCCGCCCTCAATCAGGCAGAAGCCGCCCTGATCGAGATGGTCGCCAGCGCCAGCGAGCAATAGCACCAAACAATGCGCTGGACAGACCAGCCGCAACAATTTATCACCAGCGCTTGAGAAGTTCCAATACCCAAGACCAAATGCGGGCGTGGTGGAATGGTAGACACACAGGACTTAAAATCCTGAGGACGAAAGTCCGTGCGAGTTCGACTCTCGCCGCCCGCACCAGACACGATTAAGTGTTTGAAATTACAGAAAATATCTAAAAAACCGCGACCAGCTTCACAAAACTGCTACACAAAGAGAGTGAAGCAGGGTAGCAAACCTCCAGCTTGAAACTTTGACTCCGGCATTTGTAAACTCGGTTTGGAGTACTTGATTGATGCAGTTTAATTTTTCTTGTCTTTTGGCATTCCGAAGTCTTCTTTCTGCCCTGACGCTGATTTTTCTGATTTCAGCGAGTGCAAACCCGCAAACCTTGACCGCTGAGGAGAAGGCGGCGACAGAGCAAAAGGCCAAAGTGATTGAGGCTTCAATCAAGGCCATTGGTAATATTCTTGATGCTCAAAAAGCCAAACAGAAAATCATCAAAGACCTGCGCAGGGCCATCGACAAGGCGCAGACAGATGTGGACAAAAAGCAGATTGGCGAAGAGTTAAAAGTTCAAAATGCAGAATTGGCGCAACTGCGCGATCAGGTGATCATCCTGGCAACCGGTGTCTCGCAAACCGATATTGATCCGGTCAATGAGGGGTTTAATCTGCAAAAAGAACTGGAACTGCTGATACGGCCTTTTGTGTGGATATTAAAATCAGCAACCGAGAATGCCCGTCAGATCGAATATCTCAAACGCACTCTTCTGGCCGCCACCAAACAGCAACAAACTGCGGCTGACGCAATCGAGCGCATTCAACTGATCATTGACAAGGTGCCTAAAGATAAGCGCGTTGCCAAACAGCTGCACACAATTCTTCAGGACTGGAAGGATCGTCAAAATTCAGCAAAGGACAAGGCAACAACGGCTGAGCAGCAATTGCAGTCGCGATTGTCAAAGCGCGTTGATGCGGGCGATACCACCAAGCAGGCGTTTACGTCGTTTTTCAACGACCGCGGCCGCAATCTGATCTATGGAATTTTGGGGTTTTCGGCCGTTCTGGTGGTCATGCGTCTGCTGCGGCGGATCATTCTATCATCAATTGGTGCGCCCAGAAACAGAACCTTCCCGGTGCGAATGGGTGCATTGATTTTTGACCTTGCCACAGCTGCCACAGCCTTTGGCACCACTATTGCCATCTTCAACAGCTACAATGACTGGCTCTTGACCGGCTTCATGCTGCTGCTTTTTATAGCGATCGGCTGGATCACTCTAAAATCGCTGCCAAACCTGCTTGAGCAGGTAACATTATTGCTCAATCTTGGTGCCGTGCAGGAAGGTGAGCGTTTGGTGATCAATGGCGTTCCCTGGCGCGTTGCCAAACTTGATCTTTATACGTCCCTCGTCAATCCGTCGCTCAGAGGTGGCTCGTTCACAGTTCCGGTGCGAGAATTAAAAGGTCAGCATTCGCGATCGGTTGATGACAAGGAAAAATGGTTTCCCTCAGAAGAAGGTGACTGGGTCGTGCTTGATAGCGGCCTGTGGGCGGAAGTTGTTTTGCAAAGCCCTGAAGCTGTACAACTGCGCGAAGAGGGCGGTGCCATTTCGTATTATACCGTGCAAAGTTTCCTCGATCAAAATCCCAAGAACGTCTCCACTGACTATCGCGTCACCATCGAGTTTGGAATTGATTATTCTCATCAGGCCATCGCCGCCGACGAGATTCCAAAAATCCTGTGCGAATATATCAAAGGCGAAATTTGTAAAATGGTTGAGCCTGAAAAGGTTCTGGGAGTCTATGTGACACTGTTTCGTGCCGGTGAATCCTCCCTTGATTATGAAATTGAAGTGGATGTAGGCGAAGGCATGGGCCATCTTTACGAGCCCATTGAACATGGCCTCGCGCGCTTTGCAGTGCAATGCTGCAGCAAAAACAACTGGACCATCCCGTTCCCGCAACTGACACTGCATAGAAGCGATTAGGTTGGAGCATGTCGCGTTCAAACAAACTCACCTTTTTCGCCATCCTCGGGGCAAGCCCGAGGATGACGAAGGAGGGTGATTCTACATCCTGAGGACTTAGGGCAGGATGAAGCAAAATCAAGACCTCTGGGCGTTGCTGGTGTCATAACACGGGTCTTTAATCCGCCTGCAACTCCGCAAAAATCTCATCCATAACAGCGTAACCGCCTTCCCAGCCTTTGCCCATATTGTTGACGGCATCGGTGAAGCAGGTGATTTCGGCGTCGGTGGCATCAAGCGGTTCCCAGACCAGCCTTACTTTGGTTTTGCTGCCTTCATCCGCGAAGGTCACGGTCGTCAAAAGAATCCGCGGCCAATCGGGCATCATTGGGTTTGATGTGGTGTTCCAGTCTGAATCAGTTGTGGAGTGGTGGTGCCAGACCAATTTTTTCAGCGGTGTGACTTGCTTGAAAACAACTTTACTGAGCATGGAGTTTTCACCGAACTTCATTTCGTTGAGCCATTCGCCACCGGGTTTCAAGTCAAATTTGTGAATGATGGTTTCAACGCCGGGCCCATACCAGCGCGACAGCAATTCAGGATCAGTCCAGGCGCGCCAGACCATTTCAAGTGGGGCATCAAACACCCGGTCAAGTGTGTATTGTGGTAGTTCACTCATAATCTGCTTCTTTCCCTTTGGAGTGTTTCATTTGTACAAGCAAGTCATCCAGTTGATCAAAACTGGATCCCCAAAACCGTTTAAACTCCGTCAGCCAATCGACCGCGATTGTCATCGTTTCAGCCTTCAATCGCGCCGGGCGGCGCTGTTCATCAATGTAGCGCTCAATCAGTCCTGCACGTTCAAGCACCTTTAAATGCCGTGATACCGCAGGCTGGCTCATTTTAAACGGTGCGGCAATTTCATTCACACACGCCTGACCACCGGCAAGTTGCGATAAAATCGCCCGGCGGGTGGGGTCTGCCAGGGCGGAAAAAACCGCATCAAGATTGATTTCAGATTGTATATAACCAAATTGTTCCATAACGTGATAGTTATATGAATATGATGACTGCGTCAACTGAATTTCAAAGTGTTGTATGAGCTGCGGTTACATGCTTCAAAGAAAGGGCAATTTTGAACCAGTGGGAATTACAAAACAGCCATGTTGAAATCATCTGTAGCGTTGAGTTTTCTGATTGTCATTGGGTTTGGTCCGGTGGCCTATGCTGGTGACGGTACGCAAGCTGCCGTGCCGGTGCCTCGCCCCAGACCGCTTGTGGAAATTGTGCAACAGATCGTGCCGCAACCATTGCCGGGTGAAGAAGCGGAAGTTGATGGAGAATTCAAAAGCTGTGTCGAGGCACTAAATCGCCTCGGCGTCGGGTTTGCGGTAGAAAGCCCGATTGTCACCGCAAGCCGGTGTCAGGTACCCGATGCGGTACGACTGTTGTCGGTTGGTTCAATTGAAGCGACCATTACCCTGCCGGCAAAACCTGTGCTCAGTTGCGGCTATGCCTTGCGGCTATCGACCTGGCTGTCTGATGTGGCAGCACCTGTGGTAAAAAACTTTGCCCAAAGCCCTCTCACATCCGTTGCCACCGGTCCCGGCTATCAATGCCGCAATCGCAACAACCGAAAAAATGGCAAAATCAGTGAGCATGCTTTTGGCAATGCCATTGATATTACCGCCTTTGGTCTGGCCTCGCGCAAGTCTGTCCCGGTTTCCAGCGCTCTTGATGGTCCGCCACCTCAAATCCGCATGTTAATGGCGTTGCGCATATCCTCCTGCGGGTATTTTACAACCGTGCTGGGGCCGGGGACCAATGAGGCCCACAAGGCCCATTTTCATCTTGATTATGCCAAACGCGGCAAAGGCTGGAATTACCGCATCTGTGAATAAGGCAATTTGATTTTTCTTTCCTTGTTTTTGATTTGCCGCCATGATGGCGGCAATCTTTAACCGGAGCCTTTTCTATGTCTGTTGATTATGGTCAATCGTGGCCGCAGCGTTTGCAGATCATCTCCGGATTAATTCTCTTCACATTCGTCCTTTTTCACTTCCTTAATCATGCTCTGGGGCTGATCTCGCTGGACTTGATGTTATCTTTCCAGGAGTTTCGGCAGTTTTTTTCCCGCTCGATTTTGGGTTCGATAATTCTGGGTGCAGCCCTGCTCACTCATATGGGGCTGGTGCTATATCGGCTGGCCATGCGTTCCACACTGAAGCTGCCACTTTGGGACTGGGTTCGCATCCTGCTGGGACTGTCGATACCTGTTTTATTGATCCCCCATATTGCCAATACCCGTGGTGCCAATCTGCTCAATGGCGTCAACGATGATTACCTGTATGTGCTGCCCAATATCTGGCCGGACCTGAGTTGGGATCAATCGATTTTGCTGCTGATCGTCTGGGTCCACGCTACCATCGGGTTGCATTACTGGCTGCGTGTCAACAACTGGTATCGGCGTGCGTTCATGCCATTGTTTGCACTTGCTGTGGCTATTCCCATTTTGGCCATTGCAGGCTTCAGCGTAGCTGGACCGGCAGCCAAGGAAAGGGTCATAGCCAATTTTGTTGCCGAGCTACAGGCGCAGGCAAAAGCCAAGGCCCAATCCGAAACCGCAGAAAAAACGCCAGCTCCAAATGCCTATAGTGGCGATATAGCCAAGACAACAGGTGAGGGTGCCGCCCCGGATAAAAGCTGGTTTGAAATGCTGACAACCGAAATGCTGGCAGATAACAGCAAGCTCATCTTTTACATTTTTCTGTTCAGTACTTTAAGTGTTTTTGTCGTGAGGTTTTTAATCAGAAAATTCGGAGAACACATTGAAATAGATTATAAATCAGTTCGAAAACTGCGCATTCCCAAAGGCCCGACATTGCTTGAAATCAGCCGGTCAAACAACATTCCCCATGCGTCTCAATGTGGCGGTCGTGCGCGGTGTTCCACCTGCCGGGTGCGTATCCTTTCCGGTGCCGAGGGGCTGGCTGAACCGGGAAAAGACGAAGCAGCAACCCTTGCCCGCATTAAAGCTGCACCAGACGTGCGTCTGGCCTGTCAGATACGCCCGGAAAAAAATCTCGATCTGGTGCAACTGGTGTGGCCAAAAACAAAATTGCAGACGTCTGATGCAAATTCAGAAGAAGATGAAGGCGTTGAACGCAACGTCGCCGTTATGTTTATTGACGTGCGCGGCTTTACCAAAATGAGCGCGGAAAAACTTCCCTACGACGTCGTGTTTATTCTCAATGCGCTGTTTGAAGCCTTTGGTGAAGCGATAAAGCAGGAAGATGGCTGGATCGATAAATACCTTGGCGACGGGCTTATGGTAATCTTTGGCCGCAACGAAGGACCAGCGGCGGGCATGCGCCATGCTTTGGCAGCGGCAGCTAAAATTGACCTGATGCTGGAGCAGGTCAACAAGACAATTGCCAGCGAACTTGAGGCACCTTTAAGAATTGGCATCGGCCTTCATGCCGGCCCCCTGGTGATGGGGCGTATCGGCCATCGCGACAGCGCCAGCCTCACGGTTATTGGCACAACGGTAAACACCGCCGCCAGACTGGAAGCCATGACCAAGGAAAAAAGCGTACAAATGATCCTGACGCAGGAAGCTGCACAAATGGCTGGTCTTAAAAGCGACGGATTTGAGGCTGAAGAAGTTGATGTTCGGGGTATCCCCGAACCGGTGGCAATTTTGAGCGTTAGACGCGCCCGCGATGCAGCCCATGTTCACGAACCTGCATAATACACATACAAGATTAAGGAGAAAATTATGAAAATAACCTGGTTGGGACATTCAGCATTCAGGATCGAGACCGGCGAAAGCGTCATCCTGATTGATCCGTTTTTGACATCAAATCCCTCTTTTGATGGTGTCTATGAGGATGCCATCGCTGGATGCACCCACGTGGTGCTGAGCCATGGCCACGATGACCACATCGGCGACACGGTCGATATCTGTCAGAAAACCGGCGCCAAACTTGTTGCCATTTTTGAGATTTGCATGTTTTTGAACGCGCGTGGTGTTGAAAATATTGACCCTGCCAACACCGGTGGCTGTCTGGCGCAGGATGATTTTTCCGTCACCTTTACACAAGCTCTGCATTCTTCCGGCACGGTCGTAAACGATGCATCAGTCTATCTCGGCAACCCCTGTGGGCTGGTAATCAAAACCAGTGAAGGAAAAACACTATATCACATGGGGGACACAGATATTTTTGGTGACATGGCGCTGATCAATGAGATACATGCCCCCGATATTGGCATCGTGCCCATTGGTGACCGCTTTACCATGGGAGCCAAGTCAGCAGCGCTGGCCTGTAAACGCTATTTCAGTTTTTCCACGGTCTTTCCCTGTCATTATGCTACCTTTGAAATGCTTGATCAAACTGCTGATGCATTTGTTGCTGAAATGGCTGGCCAAAATGTGGTGGTGCCACAGGTTGGAGAGAGTGTCGAAGTTTAAAATGTGTTCTGAAATTACTCTCAGGAAAAAATGTCTGTATCCGGTAAAAAACCCGCCACTATAAAGCTTGTGTCTGACGCAAGCGATAATTCACCCGCCACCCATGGCGATGTGAGCGGTAATTTTGTGTCAATCGGGTTGGAAGATCCAAAACGATATTTCAATCGTGAGATTTCATGGCTGGATTTCAACTTCCGGGTGCTGGAAGAAGCGGGCAACGAAAAACATCCTTTGCTTGAAAGATTGCGGTTTTTGTCGATTTCAGCCGACAATCTCGATGAATTTTTCATGGTGCGTGTGGCCGGTCTCAAAGGCCAGATGCGCGCAGGCATTTCTGAAGTCTCACAAGATGGCCTCACCGTTGCCCAGCAGCTGGAGCAGATTAATGCATCCGTCAGTGACCTGACGGCGGCGCAAAGCCGGTGCTGGTCAGACATCCGTGCCCGCCTGTGCAGCGCCGGTATGACCCTGGTCGAAACCGATGATTTGAGTGCGCAAGAACTCAAATGGCTGGAAGTGTACTTTCTGGAACAATTGTTTCCGGTCCTGACACCGTTGGCGATAGACCCGGTTCATCCGTTTCCTTTTATAGCCAACAAGGATTTTTCACTTGTTTTAAAGCTGAAGCGCAAAGGTGATGGCAAAACCATGAATGCGTTGTTGCCCATTCCTCACCAGGTCGGCCGGTTTGTCAGGTTGCCAGCGTCAGATCAGACACGCGCAAGCGATACCGGTACCGGATTAAAAATCCGCTTTATCATGCTGGAACAGGTTTTGGCGCTGTTCATTCAAAAGCTGTTTCCGCGCTATCGCATTGTCGCCAAGGGATCATTCCGCCTGTTGCGCGACAGTGACATTGAAATTGAAGATGAAGCCGAAGACCTTGTCCGCTTTTTCGAAACAGCCCTTAAACGCCGCCGCCTTGGTCGTGTTATCCGGCTGGAAGTTGACAGCTCCATGGGGGCTGAATTGAAACAGTTCATCACTTCCGAACTTGGTGTCAACGCCCGCGATCTGATTGAGGTCGGGCCGATGATCAGTTTCAGAGATCTTTCACAGCTGATTGTCAAAGATCGCAACGATCTGGTTTTTGACAAATTCAGCCCACGTTTTCCCGAGCGTATTCGCCAACATGGTGGCGATTGCTTTGCCGCCATCAGGCAAAAAGATATTGTCGTCCACCATCCATATGAAACCTTTGATGTGGTGTTGCAGTTTTTAAAACAGGCGGCCACAGACAGCGATGTTGTTGCCATAAAACAAACCCTTTACCGCACCTCCAACCAGTCCCCCATCGTTGAAACCCTGATTGAAGCGGCTGAAAGCGGCATCTCGGTTACCGCCATGGTTGAACTTAAGGCGCGATTTGATGAGGCGGCTAATCTGGAATGGGCGCGCCGTCTGGAGCGTGCGGGCGTAAAGGTGGTTTTCGGGTTTATTGAATTGAAGACCCACGTCAAATTGAGCCAGGTTGTGCGTCGTGAAGGTGAAAAACTTGTCACTTACGTTCATCTCGGTACCGGTAATTATCACCCGGTCAATGCGCTTATATATACCGACCTGTCGTATTTTACCTGCAATCCAGCCCTTGGCCGCGATGCCGCCAGGATATTCAATTATCTCACCGGATATGCAGCGCCAAAGAAGCTTGAGCGCATTGCCGTTTCTCCCATCAATACCAGAACCACCATTTTGCGTCATATTGACGAGGAAATTGCCCATGCAAAAGCCGGGCGACCGGCCCAGATCTGGGCCAAAATGAATGCGCTGGTCGATAGTGAAATCATTGATGCCCTGTATAAAGCCAGTCAAAACGGCGTGCAGATCGACCTCATTGTCAGAGGCATTTGCTGCTTGCGCCCCGGTGTTGCCGGATTATCTGAAAACATCCGCGTCAAAAGCATCGTCGGGCGTTTTTTAGAACATTCGAGAATATCGTGTTTTGGTGCGGGGTTTGGTCTGCCTTCACCACAGGCAAAGGTCTATATATCGTCTGCCGACTGGATGCAGAGAAACCTCGATCGACGCGTTGAGGCATTGATACCGATGGAAAATGAGACCGTTCACGCTCAAGTTCTTGATCAGATTATGGTCGCCAATCTGAAAGACAATCAGCAAAGCTGGCAATTGTTGCCCGATGGCACATGGCAGAGAATATCACCGCACAGTGGCGAAGATGCCTTTAACGTTCATGATTATCTTATGACCCACCCAAGCCTGTCGGGCCGCGGTCGCCCAAGGGGGCAAAACCGCCCGAACCCTGCTTTAGAACTTAAATTCAAACCATGAGGTTGAAGCTTGAATAACCGGTGGCGCTATGACGGTCGCATCGCCGACCTTGAACCGGTGTCCATCGTTGATATCGGATCAAACTCCGTGCGCTTTGTGGCCTATGAAGGTGCCAGGCGGGCACCCACACCAGTATACAATGAAAAAGTGTTGTGCGGTCTGGGCCGTGGTGTTGCCACCACGGGCATGATGCAGCAATCCTCAATCGACCATGCTCTGACCACACTGTCGCGGTTTAACATTTTGAACCAACACCTTGGTGTCAGAAAAACCTATGCCATTGCAACAGCCGCAGCGCGCGATGCCAAAAACGGTCGGGCATTTATCAAGGCTGCCGCCCGCGCACTGGATACACCCATATCAGTTCTGTCTGGAAAAAAAGAAGCCAAATATGCAGCCTACGGTGTGATGTCGGCAATTCCTGATGCTTGCGGTATTGCCGGTGATCTGGGTGGTGGTTCGCTTGAACTGGTGCAGATAGACAATGGCAAAATAGGGGAGGGCATCACCCTGCCGCTCGGGCCTTTGTTGCTGGCTGACATCTCCGGTGGTTCCATGGCCAAAGCCGCTGAATTTATAGAGCATCAACTGGACCGGGTAAATTTCATGCCCGATGGCGAGGAGTTTGATTTCTACGCCATTGGCGGCACCTGGCGTAATCTGGCGCGGGTTCACATGGTGGCAAACAACTACCCGTTAAATGTTTTGAACAACTACGTCATCCCCGCTGACGAGGCCCGCGATCTCAACAAGATCATAAGCAATCAGTCTCAGTCTTCTTTGCGTCAGATTGAACATGTTTCATCCGCCCGCGCCGAGACCTTGCCGCTGGGAGCAAAAGTGCTTGATGCCATACTGGCTCGCAATAACATCAAAAACCTGGTGATTTCCTCCAACGGCGTGCGCGAAGGTGTGCTTTATTCCAAATTGAGCAAAAAAGAGCGCCGTCAGGATCCGTTGCTGGCGGCGTGCGATGATCTCGCGGTTTTGCGCTCGCGTTCTTATGAGCACATGAAGGAACTGGTTGCCTGGACAGACCAACTGTTCAAAAAACACGGTCTGGAAGAAAGCAA
>CAZJUF010000092.1:0-7718 GCA_964549055.1 uncultured Hyphomicrobiales bacterium
ATTTATTACATAAACGTATACTATTTGCGATCAAAAAGTTGTTTTGATGTTTTTTCACATTAGGGCTTCGGACGACTGCTATTGGTATTTTTGAGAAGTTTTCTGAATAGAGCGATCGTTTCAGGTGCCGGGAAATTGCGGCTCCGGTGATGCATATACTTTGCCTCACCCCCGAATCGTGAGACACATGGATTTATGCAGAATTATTTGGATTTGATGCGGGAAATCCGTGAAGGCGGCGCTGAAAAAGGGGATCGTACTGGTACGGGGACGTTGAGTCTCTTCGGGGCGCAATTGCGCTTTGATCTGGCCTCAGGTTTTCCGCTGATCACCACCAAGCGGCTTCATCTTAAATCTATTATTTATGAATTGCTGTGGTTTTTGAAGGGTGAGACCAACGTCAGATATCTTAACGATCATGGCGTTAGAATCTGGAATGAATGGGCGGATGCATCGGGTGAACTGGGGCCGGTCTATGGCAAGCAATGGCGCTCATGGCCGACCGGCGAAGGGGAACACGTTGATCAGATTGCCGAGCTGATTGAAGGGTTGAAGAATAATCCTGATTCGCGCCGCCATATTGTTTGCGCCTGGAATGTGGCTGAGATTGATGAGATGGCGCTGCCGCCGTGTCATTGCCTGTTTCAGTTTTATGTCGCCGATGGGGCGCTGTCGTGCCAGCTCTATCAGCGCAGTGCTGACATATTTTTGGGCGTGCCTTTTAATATCGCCTCCTACGCCCTGTTCACTCACATGGTGGCTCAGGTGGCCGGGTTGCGCGTTGGTGAATTTATCCACAGTTTTGGTGATGTACATCTTTATCTTAATCATCTGGAGCAGGCCGACGCGCAATTGGCGCGTTCGCCGTTGGCGCTGCCAAAGCTGGTGATAAATCCAGATGTCAAGGATATTGACGCCTTTGAATTTGAAGATTTTGAGATTTGCGATTATGAGTTTCATCCCCATATTGCTGCAAAAGTAGCGGTGTGAAGATGGCAGGTTTGCGCGTCTCTTTGATTGTCGCGGTGGCTGACAATGGTGTTATCGGCGATACCGGGGCGATGCCGTGGAAATTGCCCAGTGACCTGAAATATTTTAAGGAAAAAACCCTGCACAAGCCGGTGTTGATGGGGCGCAAGACCTTTGAAGCCATTGGCCGACCTTTGCCGGGCCGCGATAATATAGTGGTGACGCGCAACGAGACATTTGCGCATGAAGGCGTTTTCACTGCCTCAAGTGTTGCTCTGGGTCTGGAGTTGGCGCAACGTCTGGCTGAAAAAAGTGGCGCAGATGAGATCATGGTGATTGGCGGCGGCGAGATTTATGCCCAGACGCTTGCCGCTGCTGACAGAATTTACAAAACCGAAGTTCAAGCAGATGTGGTGGGCGATACTGTTTTCCCGCAACTTGACCCGCAGCGCTGGCGCGAGGTTTCTCGTCAACAACATTCGGCCAGGCAAGGCGACAGTTCAGCCTTCGCCTTCGTCATATTTGAACGCCGGTAAATTCACCGGCCTGCTAGCCTTCCACAATAAGCGTATAATCCGGGGTGGTGTTGAGGGGGCAGGAGTAGATGTATTCGCCAGGTTTGAGGTTTATGGCGTAATCCTGGGTGACGCCGAGATCAAGGCCGCCGCCGGAGACTTTTGGCAAGGTGACACGACCGAGAATACCCGAACCACGCAGATAAAAGCCGAGGCCGTAGGGTACGTTTTTGTTGGTGACGCGGAAAATATATTTTCCCGCTTTGAGTTTCATCACCGGTGCCTCACTCAGCCTTTTTGCCGCTGTTTTGGCGTTGATGGCGTCGCAATCAGCCTTTTTTGTCGATTTGAAGCCCTGGTCTTTGGTTTCGCTTTCGAGAAACTGGCACGGTGTTTGAGTGAGTGTTATCACTGTCGGCTGCGCAGTGCCGTCAGAGCCTGCCAGTGCGGCTGTCATCGGTAACGCTACAATTGCAGCGGCCCCTATCAGGGCGGTGGCCAATAATTCACGTTTCATTTTACATCTCCTGGTTGCTGGTCGATCTTTGAATGCTGCCTGAGGGGGCTGGCATTTAGATGGGGATGGTCTTTGGGGATTGGAAATAACGTTATTATGACAATTAGGTGATCTTGGGGCACTCCTGATTGTCAACGTGTTGTTCGCGCCACAGGACAAAGAGGCCGCTGGCGACGATGATAAACGTGCCGATCCATTTCAAGGTGTCGGGGAAATCTTCGAAGATGAAATAGCCTAAGGCGGTGGCGCCGATAATTTCCAGATACTGAAAAGGGGCAAGCGCGGATGCCGGGGCGCGTTTGAAGGCATGGGTAATCATCAGGTGCACGGTTGCCGCGATCAGGCCAACGCCGGCGAGCAGTAACCATTCAAATGAATTTGGCCAGACAGGTGTCAGCAGTTCAATTTTCATCGTTGTCCCAAAAACCATGGTCAGGCCGAGAGCGATTGTGCCAATTAATCCGGTAAATGTCTGCATGGTGAGCGGGTCTTCTGTTCGGGCGATGATTTGTGTGAGCGCAAGATAACAGGCAAAAAGAACGGCTGTGACCAGCGGCAGCAAAGCTATGGCGCCAAATATGCTGTAACTTGGCTGGATAACCAGCAACGCCCCCAAAAACCCCACGCCGACGGCACAAATGCGTTGCCAGCCGATCTTTTCGTTGAGGAATACGGCGGATATAACGGTGAGAATCAACGGCTCCACAAAGAATATGGCAATGGCATCAGCTACCGGCATCCATTTGACGGCGGTGAAGAAAATCACCGTCGCTGCCGCCATAAGCAGTGCCCGGATTGTATTTAAAAGGGGACGCCGGGGCCAAAATCCGCTTGTGCCTTTTAGCAGCAGAACCACGGGAGCCAGATAAATCAATTGAAAAAAGAAGCGTGCCGTGCCGACCTCAACCGCCGGTATTGAGTTTGAGATAAATTTGGCAATTGAATCCATTGCCGGTGCCACCAGCATGGCGACCGTCATCAGTAGCAAACCTTGCACAGTTTGACTAAAACGCATTTATCTTAACTCCGGTCATTTAATTGACCTAATTGTCGGGTATGATGTGCCAGGTGTAAAAGGGGCAGCAGATAACGACACTCTTGATATTAGCGGCAACAATCGCGATATACCCCCAAAATTGCATTGATATGTCTGAGCCATTGTTTGCGCTGCAGGTGGGCTTGGACTATAAGGCAAATAATTAAGGAATCGGAAGGATTGTTGCAGATTTTTAATCCGACATGCGTTAAAGAACAGACCAACTAAATGGATTTGCGGACAATAGTACCAATAATTTTCATCAGACGAAGAAGGATTGAATAAATATGCCCTGGAGCAATCAAAGTGGCGGCGGCGGCGGTGGAAACCGCGGACCCTGGGGGCAAGGGCCCTCATCAGGTGGTCAGATGCCACCGGACCTTGAGGAAATTCTCAAAAAAGGTCAGGACAAATTGAAGCAGGCTATGCCCGGTGGCACCATGGGGGGGCGCGGCTATGCTCTTTTGGTGGTTCTTGCTGTGGTTGGCTGGCTGGCAACCGGCTTTTACCGGGTGGAACCGGATGAACAAGGTGTTGTTTTACGCTTTGGGCAATATCTCAAAACCACCAATCCGGGGTTGAACTATCATTTGCCATATCCAATTGAGGCTGCTTTCACGCCTCAGGTTCTGGCCGAACACCAGGAAAACATTGGATTTAGAACGCGTCAGCGCGGCACTGCCGTTACCAAGACAGATGTGCCTGATGAAAGTCTGATGTTGTCGGGAGACCAGAATATCGTCGACGTTCAGTTTACGGTCTTATGGGTGATTTCTGATGCCAATAAATACCTGTTCAATCTGGCGGATCAGCGCAAAACAGTTCGTATTGTGGCTGAGGGTGCGATGCGTGAGCATGTGGGCCTGTCGCGCGGTGAAGATGTGCGGACCAAGAAACGTCTGGAAGCTGAATCTACCGTGAAGGAATTAATGCAGAAAACGCTCGATGGTTATGACAGCGGTATTCTGGTTACCGGTGTCAAGCTTGAAAAAGCCGATCCGCCGCCATCCGTTATCGATGCTTTTGAAGATGTGCAGCGCGCTCAACAGGACCGCCGCAAACTGGAAAACGAAGCCAAATCCTATGCCAACAAGCGCTTGGGTGAAGCACGCGGTCGTTCTGCCCAGATTGTTGAAGCAGCTGAAGCTTATCGCAAGCAGACGGTTGCGCAAGCCGATGGTGAAGCCCAGCGGTTTGTTTCAATCTACAATGAATACAAGGTGGCCAAAGAAGTGACGCGCAGACGTATGTTTCTTGAAACGATGGAAAAAGTCCTGGCGCGTTCAAATAAAGTTATTATTGAAGGCAAGGGCGGCTCCGGTGTTGTGCCTTACTTGCCGCTGCCTGAAATCAACAAACGCCAGAATGCGAATTAGGAGTATTTGATTATGAAAACAGGAATAATATTTCTGGTTGCATTGGCTATCGGAGCATTTGTTTTGGCCTCGAGCGCCTACACCGTGCAGGAGGGCCAGCAGGCTCTGATACTGCGGTTTGGTAAAATTGTTCGCACCGTAAATACGGCCGGACTTTATTTCCGCACACCTTTTGCTGAGGATATCGAGTTTATGCAAAAGCGTTTGCTGACACTGGAAATCAGCGACAAGGCGGTGCAGGCCATTGATGGCCGGCGCTTTTTAGTGGCGACATTTGCCATGTTCAAGATTTCTCAACCTCAGCAATTCAAGGAAAGTGTTTCGGGAAACCTGAATACAGCGCGCTCACGTCTCGAAACGCGTATGGATGCAGCTTTGCGGCGGGTTTATGGTGCGCGCTCATTTAAATCAGCCCTGTCTGATGAACGCGAAAACATGATGAATGAGATTCAAAACGCCGTATCGACCGAAGCTGCAACACTTGGTCTTGAACTGGTTGATGTTCGCATCAAACGTACGGATCTTTTGCCAGAGGTGAGTAAATCCACCTTCGATCGAATGAAATCCGAACGCCAGAAAGAAGCAGCCCAGTTTCGGGCCGAAGGTCGTGAGGCTAACCTGCGCATCAAAGCCCAGGCTGACCGCAAGGCGACGGTTCTGGTTGCCAACGCCGAGCGAACTTCTGAAATCAAGCGTGGTGAGGGTGATGCTGAGCGCAATAATATCTTCGCAAAAGCCTATGGTCAGGATCCAGAGTTCTTTGATTTCTATCGTTCGCTGAAGGCGTATGAAAATGCTTTGCAGGATAATAGTACCACCATGGTGCTTTCACCGGATTCAGAGTTTTTCCGTTATTTTGGCGCTAAAACTTCAAAGACGGGTGCTGCATCTAACTGATGGCTGATCTGATTGTTGCAATTGGGTTGGTTTTTGTAATTGAAGGGTTGTTGTATGCAACCTTTCCCGAGGCGATGAAAAAGATGATGAGCATGGCTGTGTCTATGCCTGAAAATTCAATGCGTACCGGCGGCCTTTTTGCGGCTGCCGGTGGCATTGTAATTATCTGGCTGGCGCGGTGGCTTATTGGTTGAGATTTGAGGCGAGTTTACAACACACGATATTATGAACGTACAAGCCTTGGATTTGACTCAATTCATCTACAATTATGGCCTAAATGAAACAGGGTTCGGTAAAGGTGCCGGATTTTTGAAGGAATCACAGGCAGTCGCGCTATAATGACTATTTGCGCGACGTTAAGGAGACATAAGATGAGACTTGCTGCAATGCATCATAAAGCTATCTACAGTGGCGCGCGACGCCCGGTTTTCCGAACGCTGGAAGTTGCATTTTTTGCAATGCTCCTTTCGATTTTTGTTGTATTTCCCCAGGCCTCTTTCGCCCAGACCAGTGTCGCCGGTCCGGTATCGGTGGCTGATCTGGCCGAACGCCTGCAAGGAGCGGTTGTCAATATCTCGACAACGCAAAGCATCAAGAGCACGGCCAGCAGCAGAAAACTACCAGGCTTGCCGCCAGGAAGCCCGTTTGAAGATTTTTTCGAAAAATTTCTTGACCGCGACCAGCAGGGTAACAAGAAAAACAGCCAGAAACCACGCCCGCCGCGCAAAGTGCGCTCCTTGGGTTCCGGGTTCGTCATTGATCCCTCAGGCATTATCATCACCAACAATCATGTGATTGCCGATGCCGATGAGATCACCATTAATTTCAGTGATGGCGTTAAACTCAAAGCCGAGGTTATCGGCCGCGACCCTAAAGTTGATGTTGCGGTTCTGCGGGTTAAATCAGCCAAGCCTTTGACGGCTGTTGCTTTTGGCGAATCCAAAAAGCTGCGTGTTGGCGATTGGGTGATGGCGATTGGTAATCCTTTTGGTCTGGGCGGTACTGTGACCCTGGGTATTGTCTCGGCGCGCGACCGGGATATCAACTCAGGCCCCTATGACAACTTTATTCAAACCGATGCCTCCATCAACAAAGGTAATTCCGGTGGACCGCTGTTTAATATGGCTGGCCAGGTTATTGGCATTAATACCGCTATCATTTCACCGTCCGGTGGCTCCATTGGCATCGGCTTTGCGGTGCCAGCTGCAACCATTGCTCCGGTTATTGCCCAGCTGCGTGAATTTGGTGAAACCCGCCGGGGCTGGCTTGGTGTGCGTATACAATCGGTTACTGACGAAATTGCCGAGAGCCTGGGCATGGAAAAGAAAATGGGCGCTCTTATTGCCAACGTTAATCCAAAAGGCCCAGCCTTTGCCGGTGGTATGAAAGCCGGTGATATCATCACAAAATTTAATGATGTTCCGGTGACGCAGATGCGTGATCTGCCGCGCATTGTCGCCGATACGCCGGTGGGCAAACAGGTTGATGTGATTGTTTTACGCAAAGGGGCTGAAAAAACCCTGCGCATAAAAATCGCCCGCCTTGACGAAAAAATCAAAAAGGCTTCATTGACTTCGCCAGCGGTTGAAAACGATGGCACCAAGCGGATTGATGATCTTGGTCTGTCTTTGTCGTCCCTGAACGATGATCTGCGCAAGAAACACAAGATTGGCAAGAAAGTTGCCGGTGTGGTGATTGTTGACGTTGATCCGGCAAGCATTGCTGCGGAAAAAGGTATCAAGGCCGGTGATGTTATTTCTGAAGTTGGTCAGGAAATCGTCAAAAGCCCTGAGGACGTTGAAAAGAGAATCAAGGAACTACAGAAACTCGGACGTAAATCCGCACTCCTGCTGGTGGTAAACGGCAAGGGTGATCTGCGCTTTGTAGCGGTTAAAATTACCAAGTAACTGATTGTCCGCAATCAGTATACCAGGACGATGAACATCAAAGGCCGGCTGAGAGATCAGTCGGCCTTTGTTTTGTGTTTGAAGGCAGGATGGGTTTTTATTGGTGAGGAAAACAAAACCCCAAATGCGTGCTTCGTTTAATCGAACCCACAAAATTCGTCATCCTCGGGCTTGACCCGAGGATCCATACCGTTGAGATTTCGAAAACAAAGAACCTGCCATTAAGACCGAGAAAATTGAGGAATGGATCCTCGGGTCAAGCCCGAGGATGACGAAGAAGGAGGGATTTGTGACCCGCTAAATGCGATGTGCTTTAGCTTTTGAATTCACTAGCTTTATACCCTTGCAGATAGAGCAGGGCGGTGAGGTCGCTGTGTTTGATAATCACGTCGGCCATTTTGGCTACTTGGGGTTTGGCGTGGTATGCGACACCGACACCGGCCTCGGCGATCATGGCAAGATCATTGGCACCGTCACCAACGGCGATAACGTCTTCTTTCA
>CAZJUF010000092.1:7818-9628 GCA_964549055.1 uncultured Hyphomicrobiales bacterium
GCGATCATGGCAAGATCATTGGCACCGTCACCAACGGCGATAACGTCTTCTTTCAGAAGATTGCGTTCGCTTCTCATTTTCTCAAGAGCCACCAGTTTTGATTCGCGACCCAGTATGGGCCGGGTGACATCACCACTAAGCAGGCCATTTTCAAACAAAAGCGTATTGGCATCGTGGTGATCAAATCCGGTCATTTTTGTAATGCGCTGGGTGAAATACGTAAACCCGCCCGAAATCAGGGCGCAATAAGCACCGTTGGCGCGCATGGTGGCGACCAGCTCTTTTGCCCCGGGGTTGAGAGTGATGCGGCTTTCGAAAACTTCTTCAAGCGCCTTTTGCGGCAGGCCTTTAAGCAGGGCAACGCGGCGCAGGAGACTGTCTTCAAAGGCAAATTCACCGTTCATGGCTCTTGTGGTGATTTCAGCGATCTGGGATTTTAATCCGAAAGCTGCCCCCAGTTCGTCGATACATTCCTGGCCGATGATGGTTGAATCCATATCCGCTATCAAAAGGCGTTTGCGGCGATGGGCGCAAGGTTGTATTGCAACGTCTACGGCGTTTCCCGCCAAAACCTGTTGGGCGATGGCAAGGACCACATGCACGTCAAAGGGTTGGGTTTCGCCAACGGCAATGTCGCAAGCGATGTCTGGTGCCA
This sequence comes from uncultured Hyphomicrobiales bacterium, assembly GCA_964549055.1. GTDB lineage: Bacteria > Pseudomonadota > Alphaproteobacteria > Rhizobiales > JAJFHR01 > JAJFHR01. The sequence goes on from CAZJUF010000092.1 coordinate 8,474, forward strand.
GCCACTGAGGTTTTTGGGTGCAGCCAATGGCAGAAGTTACTTCGGCTGCGATTGAAGCCGTAAGGACAGGGTTTTGCGGATTGGCGATGAGGGTGAGAATGTATGTCATGAAGAAGATTTACGCTTTTACGGAATTGAGTTGATTGAATGAGCACCAACGGCCCACGCGCCATTCTTATTGCAGGCCCGACGGCCAGCGGCAAGTCATCTGCGGCATTAAAGCTGGCGCAGGCGTATAATGGTGCCATCATTAACGCGGATTCGATGCAGGTCTATCGCGAATTGCGCATATTATCAGCGCGCCCCAGCGAGGATGAGGAGGCTGTGGCGCCGCATTATCTTTACGGCTCAGTGCCAGCGGCTCAGGCGTATTCCACCGGCATGTGGGTGGCGGATGTGGCGCGCACGCTAAAAACCGTGTGGAGCCAGGGTCGTACGCCCATAATTGTCGGGGGTACCGGTCTTTATTTTTATGCGCTTGAAAACGGTTTAAGTCCGGTTCCTGATATTCCAGTCGAGGTTCGCGAGAAATGGCGTGAGAGGCTTGCGGTTGAAGGTGCAGCACCGCTTTATGATGCACTGAAAACGCTGGATAGCTCCATGGCTGAGAAATTGAAGCCTAACGACAGCCAGCGCATTGTCCGCGCACTTGAGGTCAGGGAGGCAACGGGTGTGTCTTTAAGCGAATGGCACGCGCGTGATCGCTCGACACCAGTGCTGGCGGGGGAGGGTATTGTTCGACTGGTGGTGTCGGTAGAGCGTCAGGAGATCTATCGTCGTTGTGACCAGCGACTGGACACAATGATTGAGGCGGGCGGTCTTGATGAGATCAGGGATTTGCTGGCGCTAAAGCTTGATCCGCGATTGCCGGCGATGAAAGCATTGGGCGTGCCGCAGTTGGGTGGGTATCTTAGGGGTGAGGTCGCATTGGAAAAGGCGGTCGAAAAAACCAAAACCGAGACCCGCCGATATGCAAAAAGACAACTGACATGGATAAAACGTAATATGATTGCGTGGAAACATACAAATGCGCAACAAATGGAAAGAATTATTAAGAATAAATTGGCATTTATATAAAACCCACTATTGACCGCTGCGTCATGACGGGATAATGTTCGCGCCCAGTGTATGGTGTGCAATACGTTACAGAATTTT
>CAZJUF010000093.1:0-9619 GCA_964549055.1 uncultured Hyphomicrobiales bacterium
CTTGTTGAAAATACCTGTCGGCTGACCCGCGTGCCATGGCACCAACCGATCCCATACCGCGATAGGCCTTGTAAGAACGCCCCTGATAGAGAAATACCTCGCCCGGACTTTCATCGGTTCCCGCCAGCAACGTGCCGATCATGGTGCACGAGGCACCGGCGGCAAGCGCTTTGGCAATATCGCCGGAATATTTGATACCGCCATCGGCAATCGTTGGAATGTTCTGTTCCATCGCTGCTTCTGCCGCTTCCATTATCGCTGTTAATTGCGGCACACCGACACCGGCGACAATGCGCGTGGTGCAGATTGAGCCGGGCCCAATACCGATTTTAACACCATCGGCACCGGCATCAATAAGAGCCTTTGTGCCATCACCGGTAGCGACATTTCCCGCTACCACCTGCACTGAGTTACTCAGTTTCTTGATGCGGTTGACCACGTCAAGCACATGGATGGAATGCCCGTGGGCGGTATCCACAACCACCAGATCGACGCCGGCATCAATCAGTCTTTCGGCACGCTCAAGCCCAGCATCGCCAACGGAAGTTGCCGCGGCCACCCGCAATCTGCCTTGTTTATCCTTGCACGCATTGGGATGAAGTTTGGCCTTGTCCATATCCTTGACGGTCATAAGCCCGATGCAGGAATAATTGTCATCAACCACAATCAGTTTTTCAATTCGGTGTTGATGAAACAATCGCTTGGCTTCACCGGTGTCGACATTCTCTTTCACCGTGACAACATTTTCAGTCATGAAAGACGATACCGGCACGTCAACGTCTGTGGCAAATCTCACGTCCCTGTTGGTCAAAATGCCAACCAGCCGCCCGGTCGCATCACTTTCAGAAGTCTTGACGACCACGGGAATTCCAGAAATCCTATGTGTTTCCATAAGATCAAGCGCGTCAGCAAGTTTTGCATCAGGCGCAATCGTCAGGGGATTGACCACCATCCCGCTTTCAAACTTTTTCACCCTGAGCACGTGTTCTGCCTGCACCTGCGGCGTCAGGTTTCGGTGCAACACCCCCATACCGCCAGCCTGAGCCATGGCTATCGCCAGCGCGCTTTCGGTTACCGTATCCATGGCTGAGGAAAGGATGGGAATATTCAGGGTAATTTCCTGAGTCAATTGCGTCGCTGTATTGACTTGATTGGGCAAAACCTCTGATGGTCCTGGCCGCAACAGCACATCATCGAAGGTCAGGCTTTCGGGAATTTCGGTAATTCGAGGCGCTTTGGCCATAATGCCAACTCCTTAAGGTCACCCGGCCATTAGCCGGTTTAAGGTAAGAGTGAGTGGCGGTTTCGATCTGCTTTTTTGTTACAATGCAGCGAGTCGCCCGGTTGGCACCTGTTTCTACACCCCGAAGGGCCAAGTGTCCAACTCAGAATTACAGTTATAAAGTGACTTTAATTCAGGCAACCCGGTCTTTGGGTTCACGACTGGCAAAGACTGCATCGAGATTGTCGATTGCGCGAAAGCCCATAGCGATACGTGTATCCTTGGTGGCAGAGCCGATATGCGGCAGCATAAACACATTGTCGAGCGCGGCCAACGCAGGGTTTCCACCGGGTTCATCGCGATAAACATCTAATCCCGCAGCAAACAATTTCCCTGACTTCAACGCCGCAACCAATGCCCCTTCATCCACCAGAGCGCCGCGCGCTGTATTGACAAAAATCGCACTGTCCGGCAGCAGATTAAATTTTTCCACTGTCATAAACCCGGAAGTTTCCGGCGTTACCGGGCAATGCAGCGAGAGTACATCAGCGTGGGCGAGTAGCTCGTCAACGCTATCATGAAAGATAGCGCCCTTTTCTTCGCTCTCATCGAGGCGTCGGCGATTGTGATAATGCACCTCCATGCCAAAGCCACGTGCACGTTCCGCCGTCACCTGTCCAACCCGGCCCATGCCGATGATACCGAAGCGTTTACCCGTCACCTGCACACCCACCATAAACGCCGGGCTCCAGAAATCCCAGGCCCCCGCCCGCATCATGCGATCGCCCTCACTACCCCGCCGTGCTGCCGCCAACATGCACAACATGGCAATTTCGGCAGTGGCATCGGACAGCACATCAGGCGTGTTGGTAACGATGATGCCTTTGTTTTTGGCCGCATCAAGATCAACATGATCAACACCAACGGAATGATTGGCGATAACTTTAAGCCTTGCCGGTAAAGCGGCGATAACGTCGCTGGAAAAGACTTCCGAATGGCACGGCAGAACGCCATCGACATTCTGACATTTCTCAATCAGCTCGGATTTTGAAAACACATGATCATCCGCGTTAAAAATCGGCTCATAATCATTGCTCAAACGTTGCTGGACCTCATCACTGAGGCGACGGGTAACCAGAATGACCGGTTTTTTTGACATATTTTATTCCTGGGTGAGTTTTAACACTGCAACTTTTGAATTATGTTCTATCATACCGGCAACTTTTAACAGCCCCGGCGCAATTTTTTCTGCCTGATAAAAAAGAGAACAATAATGGACAAGATAATCCTGCACGCTTATCCCCCCTCACCTGTTTCGGAAAAAGTCAGAGTTGGCTTTGGCATCAAGCAACTGGACTGGCATGCCGTCACCGTACCGCGCATTCCCCCCAAACCGCTTCTTATGCCACTCACCGCTGGCTACCGGCGCGCACCGGTGATGCAGATTGGTGCGGATATCTATTGTGACAGCCAGTGCATCCTGCACGAATTGCAACGCCGCTTCCCCGAGCCGACCTTTTTCCCCGGCGGTGCTGATGGTATGGCCTGGGGCATTTCGCGCTGGTGCGATGGTGAATTGTTTAATCTCGTTGTCAGGTTAGTGATGGGGGCCATCGCCAATGACTTGCCAGAGGACTTTGCCAAAGACCGGGCCAGATTATACCTCGGTCCTGACCAGACCTTTGATCAGTTAAGCAACGATTTGCCTCACTTAATTAGCCAAATACGCGCGCAATTCGGCTGGATTGACCAGCGCCTGGCCACCGGTCGCGCCTTCATGCTGGGAGACAATCCCGGATTGCCCGATACCATGACCTACTATCTCGTCTGGTTTTTGCGTGGCCGCTGGGCAGGCGGTCCCGATTTCCTCAAGCAGTTTCCCGACCTTGAAGCCTGGGAGCAACGGATGAAAGACATCGGCCACGGCAACGAAACTGAAATGCAGGCTGAACAAGCACTCGAAATCGCCAAAGCCGCCACGCACACAACGCCACAACACGTCGCCCCCGATGATCCACTTGGCCTGAAGATTGGCGCGAAAATTTCGATTACCCAGGATCTCGATGGTGGTGATCCCCAAGTGACCGGCACCTTGCAATTTGCCGACAGGGAAACAGTCGCCATTTGTCACGAAAACGATCAGGTCGGCACCATCTGCATCCACTTTCCTCGGGTGGGATATCGAATATCGACAGGTTAGAAGATTTTCGGAGCAATCAGCAGCGCTGACCACAAGATCAGGCTGGCCACATACCAGTTACGCCGCTGTGGCCAGCGCAGATTGTGACTGTTTTGTTTGATAGCAATGACAATAATATCAATGACAAAACCAATTGCCGCCGCACCAACGACCACACTTGTCCAGCTCGAAACTTCCAGATACCACGCCAGCAAACTCAATAATACAAACGCCGTGAAGCCGACAAAACGGAACGGCCTGCCAACATAAATATAACCGGCACCGGTGGGAAAAAGCATCAACAACGCCACCCACCAGCGGCGCCTGTCCTTGCTGAAATTTATGGGCAGGGCTGAATCGCTCATGTTGTTTTCTCCATAAGCCACAATTCTCAGAGCAAAACCTTAAATTTCAATCAATTGGCTTATCCATTCAAATTGATGCAAATTTGTAATAATTTTCCGATTAAATTCTATCGAATTTTCGACCAGAATTTTAATGCCCTGACTGTATTAGCAAAATCAAATCTTGCAAAAAACAAGGCATACCAAAATTGTCGATCATGCAATATCAAAGTCTCCCGTTGAATTCGATACTCAAATTCCTGCCCTTTGCCTTTACTTTCCTGTTGATGTTCCTGGGGGTGGGTGCTGCCGCATCGGCAGAAAACCGCCTGGCCCTTGTCATCGGCAACTCGGGCTATAAAAACTCACCACTCGTCAACCCGACCAATGATGCAACCTTGATGACGGGCACGTTAAAAGCCGCAGGTTTTAGCGTCACCCGCCTGATTGACGCCGATCAGAAAACCATGAAACGCGCCTTGTTGAATTTTAGCCGGCGTTTACGCGAAACCGGCGCTGTCGGCCTGTTTTATTATGCTGGCCATGCAGTCCAGGTGCGCAATAAAAACTATCTCATACCCCTTGACGCCAACATCCGCGACGAAAGCGAGTTGGATATGGAAGCCATTGACGTTACCGCGTTTCTGGCCACCATGGAGCGTTCTTCAAATGCTTTCAACATCGTCATCCTTGATGCCTGCCGCAACAATCCGTTTAGAGGAGCTTTCCGTGAGCCATTGGATGGTCTGGCCAAAGTGGAGGCACCACGTGGCTCTTTTGTTGCTTATTCAACTTCTCCCGGCAAGGTTGCTTACGATGGCACAAAAGGAAATTCACCGTATACCCTGGCCCTTGCCAAAGCCATATCGAAACCCGGCCTCACCATCGAACAGGTGTTCAAGCAAACCCGGCGCGATGTGCTGACAGCCACCGGTGAAAAACAGATACCCTGGGAAAATTCGTCGCTCACCCGGGAATTTTACTTCATGGACAAGAACAGACAGATTGCCGGCAAACCATCGAAGTCACTTCCAGCCGTTGGATCAACCTTCGAGCTGGCCTACTGGAATTCAATCAAGGACAGCAAAAACCGTACCCTTTTCAGATCCTACCTGATCAAATATCCCGATGGATCCTTTTCACCAATCGCCGCTGAAAAGGTCAGGAGCCTGACACCAAATTAGACCACGTGATCGCCCGTCCCGGGTCGCCGGTGATTGGGGCGGAATTTTGGTTCAATTTCCCTCCCCAAAGCATCGTGTTATCGTTATGCTGCAATCTTTCAGTTGTAATACTTTGCGAAATCAACCGAACAATTCATCTGGTTTCGCCCTGTAATCATATGGAGCAGCTATGTTGTTTTCTTTAGATGAGCTGGATGAGGCCTGTTCGATTGTATATGCGAACCTGCCACCCACGCCACAAATCCACTGGCCACTCCTGAGTGCACGTGTCGGTACCGAAGTCTGGGTCAAGCATGAAAACCACACACCCATCGGCTCCTTCAAGGTGCGGGGCGGCTGTGTTTTTCTCAAACACTTCAAGCAGCAAAACCCTGAAGCCAACGGCCTTATAACGGCAACGCGGGGCAATCATGGCCAAAGCATCGCCCGCGCCGCCGCCGCAGCTGGCGTGCCAGTGACCATTCTGGTGCCCGTTGGCAACAGCGTTGAAAAAAACAAGGCGATGGAAGCTTTTGGCGGCAAACTGATTATCCATGGCGAAGATTTTGATGGTGCCGCCGAAGAAGCCCGGCGATTGGCCGGAGTTGAAAACCTGTCCATGGTGCCGTCATTTCACAAATCTCTGGTCATGGGAGTTGCCACCTACGCGCGCGAGTTGCTGGAAAACATTGCTGATCTTGATACAGTCTACGTCCCCATCGGTCAGGGTTCAGGCATCAGCGGTCTGATCACCACGCGCGATCTGCTCGGGCTTAAAACCAAAATCGTCGGCGTGGTCTCTCAAAATGCCGACGCCTATGCGCTGTCTTTCGAGCACGGTCAAATCCACACCACCGATACCGCCGCAACCTTTGCCGATGGCATGGCCTGCAAGGTACCCCAGGAACCGGCGATGGAAGTGATCTGGAAAGGCTGTGAACGCATGGTTCGCGTCAGCGAAGAAGAAATTCGCGACGCTGTAATCTCGCTATATTGTGACACCCACAATATAGCTGAAGGTGCTGGTGCTGCAGCGTTTGCCGGCTTGATGAAGGAACGCGAAAAAATGGCAGGTAAACGCGTTGGCGTCATTCTAAGTGGCGGCAATATTGATCTCGAGTTGTTCCAAAAAATTACAACTGATTCTGGGTCAATTTAAGAAGGGAAGTATTGAAATGGCCGAAGCCCTGAATTCATCACAGCGCCGACGAAACCTCAAAAACGATGCCGCCATATCAAACGCTTCCAGACCTGCTCCTTCGACAGCGATAGCAGGAAACACAGTCAAACTTATACCTGTCGATCCTGACGCCCACGCCGCGATGCTCTACGCCCTCACCCATGATTGCGACGGTGCGGATACCTTGTGGGATTACATGGGCTATGGCCCCTTTTCCAACGTTGATGAGATGGCACGCTGGATGGCAACGTGTTCGGCCCCGGGCAGTGCCGTGTTTTATACAATGATTGATCGCAGCACTGGAAACCCTTTTGGCATGGCATCCTATCTCAATATACATCAACACGATGGCCGCATCGAAATTGGTAACATCTGGATTGCGCCGGTTGCACAGCGTAGTGCTATTGCCACCGAGGCCATATTTCTGTTGATGACCAACGCCATGGATGTGTTGAAATTTCGCCGGCTGGAATGGAAATGCAACGCGCTCAATGCAAAATCACGCCAAGCGGCCAAACGGTTGGGCTTTTCCTATGAGGGTACTTTTTTCCGCCATATGATCGTTAAGGGTAAGAACCGCGATACCGCCTGGTTTTCCATCACGCAAGATGAATGGCCGCAATTGCGCTCCAACTTTGAAACCTGGCTCAATCCGGACAATTTTGATCAGGATGGACAGCAGAAACTCTCACTGTCCAGTCTCAACTGGCCAGGGACACAAGGGTGAATTTTCAGAAAGCCATGAGCAAAATCTGGCTTCTCTTGCGCTCTTCAGATTTTTGCTATTGAAATTTTGTTAAAGTTTACTGATATATGATTTATAGGTGTCAAAATCCTTAGCTTCCTGAGAATTTATCTGTTATGCTAAGGTTCAACGTCTACCAGCCAGTCAATTTGGCAAATTACACGGGTACAGGAAAAAAATTATGGTTTTTGAAGCGCGGAAAATTCCAGTTTTCATCCGTTTTGCAGCCTTTAGTACAATTTCGGCTGCATTGCTGGTATTTTCAATAAGTGATGGTCAGGCACAACTTGCCGAATCAGACCAGCCTTATACGCCCTCTGGCCGTATGTTTGATGCCAACAAGGACAGCTCCAAAGTTGTCGACGGTACCCGGTCGCAATTTGATTCCCGCGCTGATGTATTTGAATCAGACAATTATCGCCGCCGGCTGGAAGCCCAGACCCGGCAGGAATATCTGCGCCGGTTCAACGGTCACGATTTCATTCGCCCAACCGGACCTTACGACGATAACTAGAGAAGTGCTCTAGGAATTAGAACGGCTCAGCATTTTCGCCACTTTCGGGGCGAAGTATGTGAGAATTCCGTCGGCACCGGCGCGTTTGAAAGCCATCAGACTTTCCAGTACAACACGATCCTCATCAAGCCAGTTGTTTTGGGCAGCGGCCATTAACATGGCATACTCACCCGACACCTGATAGGCAAATGTCGGCACGTTAAATTCGTTCTTGACCCGGGCAACGATGTCTAGATAGGCCATACCGGGCTTGATCATGACCATATCAGCCCCCTCCTCCAGATCCTGCTGCACCTCACGTATGGCTTCATCTGAATTGGCATAATCCATCTGGTAGGAACGCTTGTCCCCCTTGAGCGCAGCGCCCGAACCCACCGCATCGCGGAACGGGCCGTAGAAGGCAGAGGCATATTTGGCGGCATATGCCATAATCTGTGTATTTTTGTGTCCGGCGGTTTCCAGTGCCTGACGTATGGCGCCAATGCGACCATCCATCATGTCAGAAGGCCCGATAATATCGCATCCCGCCTCCACCAGAACCAGCGCCTGGGACACCAGAACTTCGATGGTTTCATCATTGACAATCTCATCGCCTGACATCAACCCGTCATGGCCATGACTGGTATAGGGATCAAGGGCGACGTCGCACATGATGCCAAGGCCGGGGATTTTAGCTTTCACCGCCCGTACCGCCTGGCAGACGAGATTATCACTGTTCAGGGCTTCACGCCCGTCGTTTGTGCGCAAATCACCCGACGTGTTTGGAAACAGCGATATAACCGGAATACCGAGATCGCTCGCCATCTGGGCTGCTTCAACAACAAGATCAACAGAAAGGCGATCCACTCCCGGCAAAGACGCAACCGGCTGGCGCTGATTGACCCCGTCAATGACAAACAACGGCCAGATCAGATCATCCACACTCAATTTGTTTTCAGACACCAGACGCCGGGACCAGTCAAATTGGCGATTGCGTCGCATTCTGATAGCGGGATAACGCGAACTCATAGATCAAAACCCTTTAAAATACGTAGGCTTTTCAATAACAAAAACAACAACCCATCGGTCGTAAAACGATGCCGTCCAATTTGCAACCCTGTTTATGAATATGTCTAAGTACACTTGTGCTTGAACAAAGGTTAGAGTTATCGTCATTATAGTGAACAAAGCCGGAGAAATTGGTGGATGTTTGAACTCAATGACGAGCAGATTGCTTTCCAGGATGTGGCCCAGGCATTCGCACGCGATCACTTAAGCCCATACGCTGCCCAATGGGATGCGGAAAGTGTCTTTCCGGTAGAAACTTTGCGCAAGGCTGCCGCCTTGGGGTTTGCCGGGCTTTATGTGCGCGAAGATGTTGGTGGCTCCAACCTGACGCGCCTCGATGCCTCGCTGATTTTCGAAGCCATGTCTTACGGCTGCACCTCAACGGCTGCTTTCATGTCGATCCACAATATGTCGTCATGGATGATAGATACCTTTGGATCAGATGAAATTCGAAACCGTCTGTTGCCAAAAATGTGCACCATGGAGAAAATTGCCAGCTACTGCCTGACCGAACCCGGCTCAGGCTCTGATGCCGCAGCCTTGCGCACGAAAGCTGAAAGAGAGGGTGATTATTACATTCTCAATGGCTCAAAAGCCTTTATTTCCGGCGCCGGCATCTCAGACATCTATCTCACCATGGTGCGCACCGGCGATGAGGGGCCGGCGGGCATTTCGTGTCTGGCAATCGAAAAAGACACACCCGGTTTGAGTTTTGGCAAGCCTGAGGAAAAACTGGGATGGCGCAGCCAGCCCACCGGAGCGGTTATATTTGAAAATGCCAAAGTGCCGGTGGCAAACCTTGTCGGTACCGAAGGTCAGGGCTTTAAAATCGCCATGTCAGGGCTTGATGGCGGACGCATAAATATAGCGTCATGCTCGTTAGGCACGGCGCAATCGGCACTTGATCACGCACTGGATTATATGCGCCAGCGCAAACAGTTTGGCCGCAGACTTCAGGAGTTTCAGGCACTCCAGTTCAAGATTGCCGATATGGCAACAGAGCTTGAAGCCGCCCGCTTGATGGTGCGTCAGGCCGCCACCAAAGTTGAGGCCAAAACACCTGATGCCTCAAGATGGTCGGCAATGGCCAAACGCTTTGCCACTGACGTTGGGTTTGACGTGGTCAATCAGGCATTGCAGTTGCATGGTGGCTATGGATATTTACGTGATTTTCCCCTTGAGCGGAATTTGCGCGATGTGCGGGTTCATCAAATCCTTGAAGGGA
>CAZJUF010000094.1:0-9610 GCA_964549055.1 uncultured Hyphomicrobiales bacterium
TCACCGCTGTGGTCAGCCAGTTTGTAGATTACAACAGCAGTGACAAAATCATTGGTAAGCGATGGAACCCTGATAATACAGAAAACCTCAAACTCTATCTAACCGAACTGGTGTGCAATGCCACCGGCGGGGATTGCATCTATACCGGACAGCCCATGGATGTTGCCCACGCTGGCGTCAACGTCACCGAAGACGAGTTCAGCCGGGTTGCCGCCAATCTCGTCAGGGCGCTGGATAAGTTCAAGGTGCCTGAAAAAGAAAAAAATGAACTGCTGGGCATCATTGCATCTTTGAAAGATCAGGTTGTCGGCCGATAAAATTATTCGGTTTTGCCCGGACGCAGGCTCGGATTTTGTTTCTTCTGTGGCCGGGCAAAGGCCGGATTTAAATCAAGCGCCGGATTTTCTTCAAAAAAGTTAAACGGCCGGACGGTGATTTCACGCCATAGCGTCGGCATTATCGGCCAGTCTTCGGCGCGGGGAATGTGGTGGATGCCAATTGTCGGCCACACCACGATGTCTTTGTTGCTGATGTCCTGCGGCGTGGCAATCCAGGCGGGCAGTCCATCGCCGCCTTTCGATTGATTGGGGAAATTACCGGCGGCATAGACCTGACTGCGATCATATGCCGTTACCCACAAAGACTTATTGGAAAAAACAGCCCGTGATTGTGGAGAAAACGCTGGCGACAACGGTGAAACAACCCGCGTAGGCATTTCAATCTCAAGCGAAGGACTGTGGCCCAATCCGGTTTTCTTGTTGGTGTTTTTGACAAACCACAAGCCGGATTGTTCCCCCATAGTTGTCTCAAACTTTGCCGGGGTCTGGTCAAAAGTCCAGATTTCACGCCGGGGGTTTTCTGGCGGCAGCGTAAACGGGGTAACTTTTCCTTCCGTAAAAGTGTTGTTCAATCCATCGACATCAAGGTCGATCCGATATGAAAAATAATGATCATGGTTCGGTGCCACACTGTTTTCAGCCACCAGGGTGCCAAATTTCGTGTCGTGTTTCGCCGTTGAATCCTTCATCGATTTCGTTTCAACACCTTTGATGGCGAGAATTCCCGTCGCCCCCAAACGAAGTTTGATGTCGGCGGCCTGGGTAAACACCCAATCAAGCGTATAATCATAATTGCCGACTGTGGGGATCATCCGCACCACCAGATCAACAGCACGACGGCTTTCCACATCGCGACCGGCATTTTCCGCATGACGCCAGGCCGGATCTCCCGTGGCACGTTCAAAAATGCACATGGCGCGTTCTACAGGAAAAACCTTGCCGGTATCACTGGGAACAACGGCGTTGATATAAACAGCGTTAAGCGGGCAGTCCTGGCCCGGACGTAAGGAAGAAGCAAGATAGCCCAGTCCATATTCGCCCGCGTCTAAAAAGGCTTTGTAAGACCAGGTGGGGTAGGGGTCCATGTAGGGTACAAACATCTCTGACAAAGCCATTTGATAAGCGACTTTGCGCAGCTCGCCTTTGTCATTGTAGCGCACCAGTGAAATGACAATGCCGTTGCGGCGCTCAAAGCGCAGGTGAAACGACCAGTTTTGCCACTCAACCTGCAATCCGCCCTTGAGTTTAAAATTTGCTCCCGCAGGGGACACATTGATCACCGGATTGAGGGCCGGGCGAAAAGCTGTATTGCCCTGGTCTTCGTAATTACTCACGGGTGCCGGCACCGGCACAACACCTGTATCGACCACATCGATAACTTTTTTGGCGTTAACATCGACAACGGCAAAGACGCCTTCAACCGGGCGGCCATAGCGATGGTTTTTTGACTTGGAAACTTCATAACACGGCACATTTAAAATACGCTTGCCCTCATAATCCCTACCCGGAAGATATCCCGGTAAAATCGGTGAGCAAAAAAGAGTGTTAAAGTTGGAAAACCCGCGTTTGCGCATGGCTTTTTGCCAATTGGGATCTTTCAGCGTCAACGCCTGGGCTGTACGCCATTCGCTGATAAGAACGCTGCTTTCAACCCCGGTTTTTTCCTCAACCGAAACAACCTTGGAAGACGAGATATCAATGATCGCCTGAAATGTTTTTGGACCACGCCGGAAAATCACCACGGATTTGCGGGAAATAGGGTCACCGTCGCGCCACGCCCACATCTTGGCCTTGACAGGCTCCTTGAGGCGGATGGCTGTAAACAATGTGTCTTTATCAACTTCACCGGCTTGGGTAAGGATGGAGACCACATTGGCCACTTCATCTGTATCCAGCGCATTTAAGGGGTGGTCGACCTGTTGCGCCGAGGCAATGCTGGAAAAAGCCGATATCAAAAATGCCAGGAAGGTAAGTTTCAGTTTTTGACCCGGCATTATATTTCTCCTATTAGGATGTTCGAAAATCCAGTACCGAATCGGTATTCTGACTTTCTCGTAATTTGAGTTATAACCAAGGAAACCACCCATGTCATACGTCCTTAACGTCGCACCCATACCTTCCGTCCCGGTGAAAGGCACCGAGGGCAGGTTTCCGGTTCGGCGTATTTTCTGTGTCGGGCGCAACTATGCCGAACACGCCCGCGAAATGGGTTTTGATCCTGATCGCGAACCACCTTTTTTCTTCACCAAACCAGGTGATGCAATCGTTATGGACGGTGCCGAAATACCCTATCCTCCGATGACCGGCAATTTTCATTACGAGATCGAACTTGTGGTTGCCATCTCCAGCGGCGGGCTGAACATTAAGGAGAGTGAGGCTCTTGAGCATATCTATGGCTACGCGGTTGGCCTCGATATGACCCGGCGCGACTTACAGCTTTCCATGCGAAAAATCGGCCGTCCATGGTGCTGGGGCAAAGCCTTTGATAATTCCGCGCCGATCGGCGAAATTACCCCCGTTGCCCAATGTGGTCATGTTGACCACGGCCACATCTGGCTCGATGTAAATGGTGAACGCAAGCAGGATGGTGATATCAATCAGTTGATCTGGTCGGTGCCCGAAGTCATAGCCCACCTCACCCAATCAATAGCACTCGCACCGGGAGATCTGATAATGACCGGCACACCGGCAGGCGTTGGACCGGTTGTTGCCGGTGACCGGCTTAGCGGTGGTATCGATGGTTTGGGCGGCCTGTCGATCTCAATCGTTGATCCGCTCTGAAGGATAAAAATTAGCGGTAAAGATCAGCGCGGGTCTGGGGCAGGGGTGCTGGACCTTTGACCGTATTACTGACAAGCGTCTGGTAAATCTGGGCCGACCCGCGTGAAAATGCCAGCGAACACCCGGCAAGATAGGCAATCCATATCCGATAGGTTTCTTCGCCAACAAGGGCGATGGCTTCTTGCTTGCGTGCCGTCAGGCGTTCGCACCATATTTTGGTGGTAAGCGCGTAATGCTCGCGCCAGCCCTCGACGTCATGGATTTCAAATCTGGCCTGTTGCAATTGTTGAAGCGTGTGTCCGATGTCGTCCAGTTCACCGCCGGGGAAAATATAACGCACCAGTGCACGTTGCTCGGGCCGGGCTGAAAAGCGTGCTTTTTTACGCTTGGAGCGCCGGGTTATTCCGTGGTTGAGAAACAACCCGCCGGGGGCGAGCAGGGAGCGAACTTTTCGAAAATATTCGGGAATGGCGGCAACACCAATGGCTTCATACATACCAATAGATGCTATTTTATCAAACTTCTGTTCAACATCCAGATAATCTTTAAGCTCAACCGATACCAGATCACCGAGCCTTTCACGTTCGATGCGTTCCACCGTGTATTCGTATTGCTCGGTTGATAAGGTGACACCATGAGCCGCTACGCCATGGTGTTTGGCAGCATGGCAGATAAGCGCGCCCCAGCCGCTCCCAATATCCAGGAACCGATCACCTTTTTGCAAACGCAGTTTGCGGCATATTATTTCAAGCTTATCATGTTGCGCCTGATCCAGACTGTTTTTCCAATTCGTAAAATATGCGCAGGTGTAAACCATGTCAGTATCAAGGAATAACTGGTAGAACGCGTTGCTGACATCATAATGAAACTGAATATATTTTTCCTGATTTCGATTTTTTGCTACATCGCCTACCTGATCACCCTTGAAGCTCCGCGTATCGTCAAGGCGCACTGAGGGGGCGATAAGAAAAGGCAACAACCCTTTAACGAGTTCCATCTTGGGTATTTGTTTGATGCGGCCGCGCGTGCTTTTTGAACCCAAAGCCTGAGCAATATCAATCAGTGTGCCACCTTCAAAATCGATTTTTCCCTGCACATACAAGCGGATGGCTCGATCAAGTGTTGGCCATCGAACAAGGGTCGAAATGGCGCCGGGATCCGAGATAACAATAGCCAGTTTGTTTGATGGATTTTTACCCAGCGGTACGTAGGTACCATCCCACAGCTTTAACGACAAATCGGCATTGAGGTGGTCTGCACCGATTGCAGCCATTTTTCGAACGGCCTGCAACAACTTGTCGGATTGAGTAGATTTTGCCACGGTTTGTACCAATTACCTGTTTCGAATTCACATGTGGTGAAATTTTAAACCTGCAGACGATTTCAAACAAGGCAATTTAAAAATGTCGACACGCGTGCCAGCTTTGGCGGCAAAACCGGTCAGGCATACCTATACATATTCGTCGGGAAAATTAACAACCCTACATATTATGCGGCCGGGTCTTGATACCGTTGGCAACCTGCATTTCCCGGACATATTTCACAATGGCTGCAATCTGCTGATCTGAAACACCGGGGCGCGGTGGCATGTTGCCGAAAGGCCAGTGATGCTGGCGCACGCCTCCTTTGACGGCTCTGAAAAAGGCTTCATCTGCGTGATGACCGGGATTGTAAATAGTGTGGATCAACGGTGGACCCTTCTTGGTTCCCGCAGCCTTTTTGCCGTGACAAGCCGCACAATTGGCATCAAACGCACCTTTGCCAATAACCGCCTGGGCTGAAAGGGTGGGCTCAGTGACAGCCACGCTGGCACTCCCTTTGGGAGAAATCAAAGGAGCTACAAAAAGACCAACGCCAAGCAGTAAAAAACCACCAACCGCGATCGGTACAAAATATTCCGAGATTTTCAATTCTGTTACATCCTCTTACACTTGAAATTTGTTTTACTGTACTTTCCAAAGCACTGTGATTGGTTTGGCGCCTTGATATCGGTCAAGACCGCCGGTTTCTGACGGTGAGTTTTGATTATCCGACCAAAACGCCACCTTTTTCGTCAAACTCATAAGGCGGCAACCACAGGTTTTCCGGCGCCGGTCCACGGCGCACCCGTCCGGCAATATCGTAGACCGAACCATGGCAGGAGCAGAACCATCCCCCCCAGTCACCGCGAAGGTCACCGTCTTTTTGCCCCTGGGGTATACAACCCAGGTGGGTACACACCCCGATCACAATAAGCCACTCCGCGCGCTTGACCCGTGCGGCATCTGTTGCCGGATCAATCAGAGCGCTATTATTGTCATCGGCTTTGGCGGCAGCGATCTGTTCCGCACTTCGCCGCACAATAAACAACGGGCTGCCCCGCCATTTCACCGTCACCCGCTGGCCGATCTCAATCGGTTGAAGGTCGACTTCAATCGTCGCCAGCGCACGCACAGTGGCGGACGGGTTCATGTTGTCAATAAGCGGCCAGACCGCAAGAACACCTCCAGCCAACGCCGCAGCAGCTGTGGCAATATAAAGAAAGTCGCGGCGATTGGCAGCGGCACAGGATTTAAATCCAGTTGAATTTTCTGCAGTTGTGTTCATGACAAGGTCTCCTTTGAACTTCTGCTGGAACCATTTGCCCCGCTGCTGCCTCGCTACTGCCCCCGGGTTCAGTTGAGCCTTATTGATCATGTTCCTCTTTTTCGTGCTCATCGCTCTCATCACCAAGATGGCCCATAAGCTTGGCGATGCGTGGCGGTATGTCAGCCTTTGAGAATTTCTTCTGCTCGCTGGTGCTGTGAACAAAGGCGATGATATTGGCAAGCTCCTCGCCGGAAAAATCGATTTGCTCGCCCAGTTCATCTTCCTGCATGGCAATCATTGTTCCGGCGCCGCGCCACATCTTGGCGGCAAAGTCGAAAGGATCCATGACCGTTGACATGGTATTGGCATCAAGAGCCGGAGCATCCACACCACCAATGCCATTGACGGAGTGACAGACAACACACCCCTTGCTGGCGAATAATGTTCTTCCCTTGGACGGGCTCATGTATGGCAACAACATACCTTCGGTTGCAGGTTTGGCTTTTTTTGCAGTATCACTGCTGGCATCCGCAATAGCGACAGTTGTTAACAGTGTCATCGCTGTGACAATTGAAAGTGTTACTGATTTGAACATTTTTTCTCCTGACTGGATTGAGTCCATTTGGTGTTTCAGATTTTGACAGAACGTAGACGCAAGGCGTTGGCGATTACCGACACCGATGAAAAACTCATCGCTGCAGCCGCAAAGATTGGTGAAATCAAAATGCCCAGGAACGGGTATAGAATTCCTGCCGCAATTGGCACGCCGGCAGCATTGTAAATGAGGGCGAAAAACAGATTTTGCCTGATATTGCGCATTGTCGCCACCGACAGCTTGCGGGCCCGCACAATACCGTCAAGATTGCCGCTGACCAGCGTAAACCCGGCGCTTTCGATCGCCACATCAGCACCGGTGCCCATGGCAATGCCCACATCAGCCTGAGCAAGTGCCGGTGCATCATTAACGCCATCACCGGCCATTGCCACCTTCTTGCCCTGGTCCTGCAACTCTTTGATAATGCGGGCTTTATCTTCAGGCATCACATCAGCTCGAATTTCGTCGATACCAAGTCGCGCAGCCACCGCCCTGGCGGTGCGTTCATTGTCACCGGTAGCCATGATCACCCGAAAGCCCACATCATGCAGAGCCTTGATGGCTTGGGGTGTGGATTCTTTTACCGGATCCGCAACAGAAACCAGACCGGCAATCTTGCCTTCCAGCATGATGAACATAACCGTTTCACCTTCATCACGGCGATTGTTGGCGGTCTCGGACAAAGACCCGGTGGAAAGGCCCATTTCTTTAACCATTCTGGCGTTACCCAAGGCCACAGATTTGCCATCGACAACACCCTTGACGCCCATGCCGGTGATCGCTTCAAAATCTTTAGCCTCGGTCAGCTTGACACCGCGCTCATCAGCGCCGCGAACAATTGACTCAGCCAGCGGATGCTCTGAACCGCGCTCAAGCGACGCCGCCAGCCGCAACACTTCATCTTCCTTAAAACCTTCCTCCGGCAGCACCGCTACCAGCATTGGTTTTCCTTGGGTCAAGGTGCCGGTTTTATCAACAATCAGCGTGTCAACTTTGGCAAAGCGCTCCAGTGCTTCAGCATTCTTGATTAGAACCCCGGCCTGGGCACCACGCCCGGTTGCCGTCATGATCGACATCGGCGTTGCCAGTCCCAGCGCGCACGGGCACGCGATAATCAGCACCGCCACTGCTGAGATAAGCGCATAAGCATAAGCTGGATCCGGCCCCCAGATGGACCACGAAATGAAGGCAATGATGGCAATGCCAATTACAGCGGGGACAAATTTGCCGGCAACGGTATCGGCGAATTTCTGAATGGGTGCGCGTGAGCGCTGGGCATTGGCAACCATCTCGACGATCTGGCTCAACATGGTATCAGCACCGACGCGACGCGCCTCCATTACCAATGATCCGGTGCCATTAATGGTGGCTCCGGTAACTTTATCGCCAGCCACTTTCTCAATCGGGATCGGCTCACCGGAAATCATTGATTCATCTATGGATGAGCGACCATCGATAACCACGCCATCCACCGGCACTTTTTCACCAGGGCGAATGCGCAATTTGTCGCCGACGACAACGTCTTCCAGTGCTATTTCTTCTTCGCTGCCGTCAGGCCGGATGACACGAGCGGTTTTGGCGGCAAGATCGAGCAAGGCACGTATGGCTGAGCCTGTGCGCTCGCGCGCCGAAAGCTCCATTACCTGGCCCAGCAACACCAGCGTGACAATCACCGCAGCGGCTTCGAAGTAAACCCCCACAGACCCATCGGCATTACGAAAACCGTCGGGAAAAATTTCGGGTACAAACAAGGCCACAACACTGAAGACAAAGGCCGCACCGACCCCCATGGCAATCAGGCTGAACATATTGAGGTTCATGGTCACGAACGATTTTGCACCGCGCACAAAAAACGGCCAGCCCGCCCACAGGATTACCGGAGTGCTGAGTATCATCTCAAGCCACTGCGAGGTTTGATCGCCAAAGAACTCACGGATTTGATTGAAGCCCAAAAAGGGCGGCATGGTCAGTAGAAGGAGCGGTACAGTCAATGCAACACTTACCCAGAACCGGCGTCGAAAATCAACAAGCTCAGGGTTAGGTCCTTCTTCACCGGTGGGCACACCTTTGGGTTCCAGTGCCATGCCGCATATGGGACATTCGCCGGGGCCAACCTGTTCGATTTCTGGATGCATCGGACAGGTGTAGAGTGTTCCTTCCAGTATCGGTTCGGCAACGGGTGGACCGAACGCATATTTTTCGGGTTCAGCTTCAAATTTGGCCTTGCAGCCAGATGAACAAAAGTATACCGCAGCACCATTGTGCTGGACCGTGTGTTTAGCTTCGGCCCGGGCAACTTTCATACCGCAGACAGGATCTGTAACTGTGTCATCGTGGCCGTGCATATGGCTGTGACCATGCCCCTTGTGGCCACTGGGTGTCGTGTTATCCATCAGCTCTTTCCTTGAATGGCTCAACGATTATGACTGTCCAGATCCATCATCCGAAAACAGGCTGGATTTGATGTGTTGCTCCAGCACCAGCAACATAAATGCCAGTCGTTCATTCGTGGTGTTTGATGCTCCAGCGGTGATCTGCCCGTCTTTCCACACCACCGAAACCGCCACGGCCTCAATCTGTTCAATATTTTCCAGGCCGGATGAAAAAATCTCCGCCACTGTGGTTCCATGCAGACTGTAGATATCGCTCATTACGTGTTCCTTTTATTCAGGCGGTTTTGGACCGGGTAGCAAAAAAATTGTAGAGAGGTGCAAAAATCAGCGCCACATACCAGCCGTAGGCAAATGTTTCGACGAGGCCGAGGATAAAACTGCGCCAGCTTATCCAGACAAATCCCGGCAAAAGTGGTGCCCAGGAAGGGTTCATGGCATATTCAGGAAACCACAGATCAAACAGGACACACAATACAAATGTTACAGACAGGAAAACCCCAAGGCTCATACCCAAAGCGATAACCCGAACAGGCCGGGTTGCCTGGGATTGCGGGTCAACTCCGGTGTGTGAGGGGTAAGCAGAAGTGATTTTCGACATCGTCGGGCTCCATTGATTTTCTACTGTTCGACCTTTTCTGTACGGTTTTAATGCGCGAACACCTGCAATATAGGGTTTGTCTGTAACAGTATGATCACATCGGCTATGGTGTTTTGTAACGCTTTGTCACAAGGTGAGCCGGTGTTATCTATCGTTACAAATTTCATGTGAACGCGGTTTCAAACAGGGGGTATTTGAAGGCTTATGAATGCTCCCGAAACAAACCCCGCCGCTCACATACTGGTGGTCGATGATGATCGCGACATCCGCGAGTTACTGGCAAGGTTTTTAAAAAAGCACGGGTTTCGCGTAACCACCGCGATTGACGGCAAGGAAA
>CAZJUF010000095.1:0-8025 GCA_964549055.1 uncultured Hyphomicrobiales bacterium
CCGGTTTGGGCGGCAAACGCCCCTTCAATAATCGCATCCTTGGAAAAATAACCCGCGGTTAGCGGAAAGCCGGTGAGAGCAAGCGTTCCAACCAGCATCATTGCCCAGGTGTAAGGCAAAAGCTTGCGCAATCCGCCCATCTTGCGCATGTCTTGCTCATCCGACATGGCATGAATTACCGAGCCTGAGCCTAAGAACAGCAAGGCTTTGAAAAATGCGTGGGTGAACAGATGAAAGATGCCAACCTGATAGGCACCAACACCCATGGCGACAAACATATAGCCCAACTGTGAACAGGTGGAATAGGCAACCACGCGCTTGATGTCGTTTTGCACCAGCCCGACGGAAGCGGCAAAAAACGCCGTAGTTGCACCAATTAAAGTCACAAAGACCAGAGCCACCGGTGCGGCTTCAAATATTGGCGACGTCCGCGCTACCAAAAACACGCCAGCAGTAACCATGGTGGCGGCATGAATGAGCGCAGATACCGGTGTTGGCCCCTCCATCGCATCGGGCAACCAGGTGTGCAGCATAAACTGAGCCGATTTGCCCATCGCCCCCATGAACAACAACAGGGCGATGGTTGTCATAATATCCACTTCCCAGCTGAGGAAAGTAAACGTCTTGCCCGCCTGCGATGATGCCGCTGCAAAAACCGTATCAAATTCAATCGAGCCGAAAACCAGATAGATGGCAAATATGCCCAAGGCAAAGCCAAAATCACCAACCCGGTTGACGACGAAGGCCTTGATGGCAGCCGCATTGGCCGACGGTTTTTTATACCAGAAACCAATCAGCAGGTATGACGCAAGCCCGACCCCTTCCCAGCCAAAGAACATCTGCAGGAAATTATCCGACGTCACCAGCATCAACATGGCAAAGGTGAATAAAGACAGATAGGCAAAAAAGCGCGCGCGATGGGGATCGTGGCTCATGTAACCAATGGAATAGATGTGCACCAAAGACGACACCGAATTGACCACCACCAGCATAACAGCCGTCAATGTATCAATGCGAAACGCCCAACTGGTCTGCAAATCACCTGAATTCACCCAGGTAAGAATCTTGACCGATACGGTCTCGCCACCCAGACCAACCTGATACAGCGACACCCACGACAGCAAGGCCGAAATAACCAGGAATGTGCACGTCACCAGATAAGACGCGCGCGCGCCTACCCAGCGGCCGCCAAACCCGGCAAACAAAGCGCCTAACAGTGGCAAAAAGACGATTGCGGAATACATGGGCGTCTCTAGCCTTTCATCAGGTTGATATCTTCAACCGCTATTGTTCCGCGATTGCGGAAATAAACCACCAGAATGGCGAGCCCGATAGCAGCTTCAGCCGCTGCCACCGTCAACACCAGCAGGGCAAAAACCTGGCCGACAAGATCGCCAAGGAAACTGGAAAAAGCCACCAGATTAATATTGACAGCCAGCAACATCAGCTCAATCGACATCATAATGATGATGATGTTTTTGCGATTGAGGAAAATGCCAAAAATGCCAAGAGTGAACAGCACCGCTGCAACCGATAGGTAATGCGCTAATCCGATTTCCATTATTGCAACCCCTGCCCTGATTTGACTTTTACAATTTCGATAGATGTTTCCGGCGAACGCGCGACCTGATCGGCAATGTTCTGGCGCAACACATTAGGTTTGTGCCGCAGCGTCAGGACAATGGCACCAATCATCGCCACCAGCAAAATCATGCCGGCTGACTGGAAATAATAGACATATTGCGTATACAAAACCCGGCCGATGGCTTCCGTATTGGTCACGTCCCCGGCCGGCATGGGAGCCGCCGCTGCGACAATGTTGGGAGATATGGTCCAGGTGCCAATCACCAGCAGAAGTTCAACCAGCAAAATGATACCGATGGTGGCGCCAATCGGCATGTACTGCAACATGCCCGAGCGCAGCTCAACCACATCAATATCCAGCATCATAACCACAAACAGGAACAAAACCGCTACCGCACCCACATAGACAATGACCATGATCATGGCGACGAATTCAGCGCCGAGCAGCAGGAACAATCCGGCTGAATTGAAAAACGCCAGTATCAACCACAACACCGAGTGAACCGGGTTGCGTGACGAAATCACCATGAAACCCGAGGCAACACACAAGATTGCGAACAGGTAAAAAAACAGGGCGGTGACAATCATAATCTCAGATCTCTTCCTAAACAGTCATCTTAACTCAACTTAATCAGCGGTACGGTGCGTCCATCTCGATATTTCTGGCAATTTCGCGCTCCCAGCGATCACCATTAAGCAACAGTCGATCCTTGTCATACATAAGTTCTTCGCGAGTCTCGACGGCAAATTCAAAATTCGGCCCCTCAACAATAGCATCGACCGGGCATGCCTCCTGACAAAAGCCGCAATAGATGCATTTTGTCATATCAATATCATAGCGCGTGGTCCGTCTGGTGCCGTCATTACGCCGTGGCCCCGCTTCAATGGTGATCGCCTGGGCTGGACAAATGGCTTCACATAATTTGCACGCAATGCAACGTTCCTGACCATTGGGGTAGCGTCTAAGGGCGTGCTCGCCGCGAAAGCGCGGGCTCAACGGTCCTTTTTCAAAGGGATAATTAATCGTTGGCTTGGCAGCAAAGAAATAGCGCATCGCCAGGAAAAAAGCACTGACAAACTCCAGCAGAAATAGTGATTTGAATGCTTGGCCTAATTTAGACATACCTTGATCTTTCCTACCAATCTATCCGTTTTCCATTGCTGGTGCATCAATACTTTCACCCATAAACACAAAGACGGCCAAAGGCCAGATAACGAGAAAAAAAACCGAAATCACCCGCATATCTTTTGTGCCTACCAGCCCCTCATTTTTGCGAACAATCGTGGCTTTGTCTCTGCCTTGATCCGATGGCTCCGGCTTGCGATTTGCAAACCAGCGAAGTGCGGCAATAGATGCCAGCCCCATAAGAAAAGACAGGGTTGCCATAAAATAGCTGTCCGCCGTAAATCTAAATCCTATGAGGTGTTCAAAGCTTTCCATCAAAATTTCCTATGGCGCCAGATCGAAGGCCATCAAAACCCCCGCCGTCGCTGCCACACCAAACAGTGAAATCGGTAAAAACACTTTCCAGCCCAGACGCATCAACTGGTCATAGCGATAGCGCGGCACGAAGGCTTTAACCATGGCGAACATGAAGAACACCATGCAAACCTTGGCCAAAAACCAGAATATACCGGGCACCCAGGTAAACGGCACCACATCAAACGGCGGCAGCCAGCCACCCAAAAACAGGATGGTGGTGAGCGCACACATCATAACGATGGCGACATATTCACCTAACATGAACATCAGATATGGCGTTGAGGAATATTCAACCATATAACCCGCCACAAGTTCAGATTCAGCTTCGGGCAAATCAAACGGTGGCCGGTTGGTTTCAGCCAGTGCTGAAATAAAGAAGATGATGAACATCGGAAACAGCGGCAGGAAATACCAGTTAAGGAAACTCGCCCACGGAATGCCAAAATAATCCGCCAATCCGGTGCTTTGCGCTTCCACAATACCGGAAAGATTAAGCGTTCCAGCCACCAGCAGCACGGTTATCATAACAAAGCCGATGGAGACTTCGTAAGACACCATTTGCGCCGCCGAGCGCAATGCGCTCAAAAACGGATATTTGGAGTTGGACGCCCATCCCCCCATGATGACGCCATAAACGCCCAGCGATGAAATGGCAAAAACATAGAGAATACCAACGTTTATATCGGCAATCACCCAGCCCGCCGACACCGGCACCACCGCCCATGCTGACAGTGCCAGCACGCAGGTAACCAAAGGTGCCAGCAAAAATACGCCTTTGTTGGCACCAGCGGGAATAATCACTTCCTTGAGAACAAATTTCAGCAGATCCGCAAAAGACTGAAACAAGCCAAAGGGTCCCACCACATTGGGCCCCCGGCGCATCTGCACCGCTGCCCAGATTTTTCTGTCGGCATAGAGCAGGAAGGCGATAATCACCAGCAATGCCACCAGCAACAACACACTTTGTGCGGCAATAACCAGCACCGGCCAGACATAAACCCAAAAGAAATCAGCCATTGGTGCCAGTTCCTTTCTTGTTTTCAAGCTCAGCTCGCAAGGTGCTGCACTCGGCCATAGTGGCAGAAGCGCGCGCTATCGGATTGGTCATATAAAAATCTGTAATATTCTCGCCAAAAACATCCCCCGTCACTGATGCTTTTGTATCTGTCAACTTCAACAGGGTGGTAATTTCCCCGGGCTCAATTTCATCCAGCCTTTTCAGGTGCGGTGCCTCGGCATACATCGAAATACGCAAACCATCCAGAGTATCATAGCCCAGCAAAACACCGAGTTCGGCAGAAAGAGCGCGCAAAATCGTCCAGTCTTCCCGCGCATCACCGGGCGGAAAAGCTGCCCGTCGCGCCATTTGAACCCGGCCTTCGGTATTAACATAAGTACCGGATTTTTCGGTGTATGCAGCGCCCGGCAAAATAACGTCGGCGCGGTGCGCCCCGGCATCACCATGGCTACCCTGATAAATCACAAATGCCTCCCCCAGCTTGCTGCAATCAATCTCATCGGCACCAAGCAGGTAGACCACGTCGATTTCACCCTTTTGCGCACCGGTTAAAATACCGGCAACATTG
The DNA here is from genome assembly GCA_964549055.1 of uncultured Hyphomicrobiales bacterium. Taxonomy (GTDB): domain Bacteria; phylum Pseudomonadota; class Alphaproteobacteria; order Rhizobiales; family JAJFHR01; genus JAJFHR01. The sequence goes on from CAZJUF010000095.1 coordinate 4,654, forward strand.
CGCCCGCCCTGTTTGGGGACAAGGTTGAGATCAAGTCCGGCGACGCGCGCTGCAGCGGTGTGAAGCACATTAAATCCGTTCCATGCCTCACTCAACGCACCGACATTTTTGCAAAGCCTGATGGCGCGGGCGATAATTGCCCGGCTGTCTTTGCGGCACAACGCCCCTGCCCCTAAAATAACCATAGGCTTTTTGGCACGTTTGAGCACCTTGGCGAACTTGTGCGTGCCGCTCAATATTTCATCTAAAACCTCAGGACTTGCTCCCAGACTTTTGTAGTCATAGGTCAATTCCGCATCAGTACCGATAACCCCGATCGAAAAACCACCGGCACGCCAGCGCTTGCGAATGCGGGAATTCAATACCGGCGCATCCAGTCGCGGGTTGCAGCCAACAATCAACAATGCGTCCGCATCCTCAATTCCGGCAATTTCAGAATTGAACAGATATCCGGCCCTGCCGCCAATGGCAGGCTCGAGGGCGGCGCCATCCTGACGGCAATCAATATGCGGGCTGCCGAGCGCATCAAGCAGATCCTTAAAGGCAAACATATCTTCAGCGCTGGCCAGATCACCAACAATTCCAGCAATCCTGTCCGCGTTTGACGCCTTGATTTTTTGTTTGATAGTCGCAAAAGCTTCCGCCCAGCTGGCTGGCTCAAGCTTGCCATTGCGGCGCACATAGGGCTGATCGAGGCGCTGGGAACGTAATCCATCCCAGATGAAGCGGGTTTTATCGGAAATCCATTCCTCATTCACATCATCATTATTGCGCGGCATAATGCGCATGACTTCGGAGCCGCGCGTATCCACCCGGATGTTGGAGCCCACAGCATCCATAACATCAATTGATTCTGTTTTGCGCAATTCCCAAGGCCTGGCTGCAAACGCATAAGGCTTGGAGGTCAAGGCACCCACCGGACACAGATCAATAACATTGCCGGAAAGCTCAGATGTCATTGCCCCTTCAAGATAGGTGGTAATTTCAACATCTTCACCACGGCCAATCGCGCCCAACTCCTCGATGCCGCCAACTTCAGTGGAAAAACGCACACAGCGCGTGCAATGAATGCAGCGTGTCATGATGGTCTTGACCAGCGGGCCAATATATTTGTCTTCGACCGAGCGTTTGTTTTCAGCAAAGCGGTTGCTGTCAATACCATAGGCCATGGCCTGGTCCTGAAGGTCACATTCACCGCCCTGATCGCAAATCGGGCAATCGAGCGGATGATTGATCAGCAGGAATTCCATAACGCCCTCGCGGGCTTTTTTGATTTTTTGAGATTTGGTAATGACTTCGGGCGGCTCACCATTAGGACCGGGGCGCAGATCATTGACACCGATTGCACATGACGCCAGCGGCTTGGGCATGCCCTTTACTTCCACCAGACACATGCGGCAGTTACCGGCGACCGACAGGCGCTCGTGATAACAGAAGCGGGGAATTTCAACACCAGCTTCCTCACACGCCTGAATAAGCGTCAAGCCGTTTTCCACCTCTATCTCAGTGCCATCTATAATCAGCTTGGGCATACTGTCCTACTCCGCCGCTTGCAGGGGTATACCCCCATCAGAATTTGGATTAGCGGCATATTGGTCAATTCGTTCTTCAATGACGTGGCGGAAATGTCTAATCAGACCTTGCACCGGCCAGGCTGCGGCATCCCCAAGAGCGCAAATTGTATGGCCCTCAATCTGGTAACTCACTTCCAGCAGCAGGTCGATTTCGCGCTTGTGCGCTTCACCGCGCGCCATGCGGTCCAGCACCCGGTACATCCAGCCAGTACCCTCGCGACATGGTGTGCACTGACCACAGCTTTCATGTTTGTAAAAATAAGCCAGCCGGGCAATAGCGCGAACAATATCGGTGGATTTGTCCATGACAATCACCGCCGCCGTGCCCAGGCCTGATTTCAGGTCTCGAAGGGTATCAAAATCCATCGACAATTCCTGACACTGCTCAGCGGGCAGACACGGCACCGATGAGCCACCGGGAATAACCGCCAGCAGATTGTCCCAACCGCCGCGAACGCCGCCAGCGTGTTTTTCAATCAACTCGCGAAAATCAATTCCCATTTCTTCTTCAACATTGCAGGGATTATTGACATGACCCGATAGGCAAAACAGCTTGGTGCCGACATTATTGGGTTTACCCAACCCGGAAAACCACCCGGCCCCCCGGCGTAAAATAGTCGGTGCAACCGCAATACTTTCCACATTATTGACGGTTGTAGGTGCGCCATATAATCCAGCGTTGGCTGGAAACGGTGGTTTAAGGCGCGGTTGCCCCTTCTTGCCTTCAAGACTTTCAAGCAAAGCGGTTTCTTCACCGCAAATGTAAGCCCCGGCACCGTGGTGAACATAAAGATCAAAATCCCAACCGGATTTACACGCATTCTTGCCAATCAACCCGGCTTCATAGGCCTGATCAACGGCGGCTTGTAATTGAATGCGCTCCTGAATGAATTCCCCGCGCACATAGATGTAGCAGGCGTGCGCACCCATGGCGAAACTGGCAAGAAGACAGCCTTCAATCAACAAATGAGGATCGTGACGCAATATCTCGCGGTCTTTGCAGGTTCCCGGCTCGGATTCGTCAGCATTGACCACCAGATAATGCGGTCGGCCATCTGATTTTTTCGGCATGAAAGACCATTTAAGCCCGGTGGGAAATCCCGCCCCGCCGCGACCGCGCAAGCCTGAGGCCTTCATCTCGTCAATGATCCAGTCTGAGCCTTTTTCAAGCAAAGCATGGGTATTGTCCCAGGCACCGCGCTGCATGGCACCTTTGAGGCCCCAGTCATGGATGCCGTAGAGATTGGTAAAGATACGGTCTTTATCTGCAAGCATGATTATCTAACCCTCAACCCTTCTCTTCCGATTGAAGTTTCTTTGCCTGGTCAATCCAGCCTTCGCGATCAATACGGCCCTTGAATTTCAACTGCTCATCCACCCACTCAATATTCTCGCGCGTCCAACTGGCTATCTGGTCAAAACGATAGATCCCAAGGCTATTCAAAATACCCTCGATCTTGGGCCCAACACCGCTGATGCGTTTAAGGTCATTGGCATCTTCTGCGTTTGCCTTTTCAGGTGCGGCAGATTTTTTAGCCGTCGTTGCGTTGACCACAAAGTTTGTTTTTGGTTTAGCGCTTTTCTTGGCCTCAACTTCTGGCTTTACAGCTTTGGGAAGCGGAGATTTGGCCTTACCGTTATAAAGATCAGGATCAATAAGCGATGTTTGCACGCCCATCGGCGCTGATTTTTGCCGCGCCACCTGAGGCCCCACTTTGGTCGGCCTGTCATTCCTCAAATCATCGAGTAGCTGTTCCAGCGATGCAGCATCCAGATCTTCATAATAATCATCATTGAT
>CAZJUF010000095.1:8125-9606 GCA_964549055.1 uncultured Hyphomicrobiales bacterium
GATATAGGGCATGGAAAGAAGCTCGGCCACATAACGGATGATCGGTTCTGAAACCCAGCCATCGTTTTGTTTTTGCGCCACCCACAACAGCGAAATCACCGCCGAAGCCTGACGGCCAGCGGGATATTTTTTCATCTCCTGCTTGGCAAAAGCTTTGTTATCTGCCGTGAATTTAAAGTCATCATCAGGCTGGGTATGGTGAAGTCTGCGTACACTCATCGGTCGACCTCGCCAAATACGATATCCATCGAACCTAAAATCGCCGAACAATCTGCAAGCAGATGGCCTTTGCACATATAGTGCATGGCTTGCAGGTGGGCAAAGCCCGGTGCGCGAATTTTGCAGCGATAAGGTTTGTTGGAGCCATCGGACACGAGATAAACACCAAATTCGCCCTTGGGCGCTTCAACTGCCGCATAGACTTCCCCGGCAGGCACATGATAGCCCTCGGTATAAAGCTTGAAGTGATGGATCAGCGCTTCCATCGAGGTTTTCATTTCATTGCGTTTAGGCGGAACAACTTTGCCGTCCAGTGACGAGATTGGTCCCGGCTGCAACAATTCCATACATTGCTTCATGATTTTAAGCGATTCATGCATCTCTGCCATGCGAATAAGATAGCGGTCGTAACAATCGCCGTTTTTACCAATCGGAATGTCAAAATCAAGCTCGTCATAACATTCATAAGGCTGCGATTTACGCAAATCCCAGGCCGCCCCCGATCCGCGCACCATGACACCGGAAAAACCCCAGTTAAATGCATCTTCAAGCGAGATGACGCCGATATCCACATTGCGCTGTTTGAAAATACGATTGTCCGTCAACAAACCTTCAATATCATCAAGCTGCTGGGGGAAACGCTCACAAAAGGCAAAAATATCATCCAGCAGCTTTTGCGGCAAATCCTGATGCACACCACCGGGGCGCACATAGGCTGCATGCATGCGCGAGCCTGAAGCGCGTTCATAAAACACCATCAACTCTTCTCGCGGCTCAAACCCCCACAGCGGTGGTGTCAGCGCGCCCACGTCCATGGCTTGAGTGGTAACATTGAGCAGATGGGACAAAATGCGGCCAATTTCGGAATACAGCACCCGAATCAGTTGCGCGCGCCGCGGCACCTCGATGCCCAAAAGACGCTCAACACCGAGCGCGAACGCATGTTCCTGGTTCATCGGAGCGACATAATCAAGGCGGTCAAAATAGGGAATGGCCTGAAGGTACGTTTTGCTCTCGATCAGCTTTTCGGTGCCGCGATGCAGCAGACCAATATGGGGATCAATACGTTCCACCACCTCGCCATCAAGCTCCATCACCAGCCGCAGCACGCCATGGGCAGCGGGATGCTGGGGGCCAAAATTGATGGTAAAATTGCGAACTTCGGCTTCGGCCATCGTTAAGTCTCAGTCTTTCTCAAGTTATTCGTTACAGCGATCTTATGATTTTTGATCGGCTTTTTCATCTCCGGGAAGCAGATATTC
>CAZJUF010000096.1:0-9598 GCA_964549055.1 uncultured Hyphomicrobiales bacterium
GTCCGTCACTGGCTGCCAAATATTAGCGAAGAAACTTTAAGACGTGCAATTCCGGCTCTCGTTTTTATCTTTGTGGGATGTCTGATTGCGGTTCTTTCTCTTAATTTTATCAGCTCCCGCAACGCTGCTTTAACTGTGGGCAAACACGAACTGGACCTTAGTGCCGATGTGATAAAAATGCGCCTGCAACAACGACAAGTCAGTGACGCTGCGCGCAAGGTTACACCGGCACCTTTGGGCAAGAGTGATCTCGCTCGTATTGTTCCAGATTCTATGCGTGCTGGAAAAACCTTTCTGATCACAGATGCGAAGGGTTACATTCGGGCCAGTCTGCCTGAGAAGACAGGATATCTTGGAAAACGCCTGGGCGAGGTTATTCTCAATTTACCCGGCGTGATTGAAAACGGCAAAGCCCAAAGCGTATTTTCCAGCAACATTTACCAGGGCACAAACGCTCTGGCGGTTGTCATCCCGGTTGGGGATTACCCCGGAACACTCTCCATCATTTATGCCAATAGTGAAATTACCCGGCAGTGGTACTGGAATTTTGTCTTTTATTTTTCCGTCTTTGCCTTCACCGCTCTTATACTGGTTCTCCTCAGCAGCGCCTTTATCTGGCAAGCAAACATTGCCCATGCCAATGCGGAAAAACTGGGAAATCACACCGCCAAACTCAACAAAGCCCTGGAGCGCGGTCATTGTGGCTTGTGGGACTGGGATGTGGCGCGGGGGCGTATTTTCTGGTCGCGTTCCATGTATATAATTCTGGGTCTCGAGCCGGGCGACGGATATTTGTCGTTTGGTGAAGTGACCGAACTTCTTCATCCTGAAAACCAGAACCTCTATATGCTGATTGAACGATTGATGGGGGGGCGCGATGCCGCTCTGGACCAGGAATTTCGCATGCGTCATGCCCGCGGGCATTGGGTTTGGTTGCGCGCACGCGCTGAATTGACCGGCGACAATTCAGACAACGGGCCGCACCTGTTGGGCATTGCTGTTGATATTTCCGAACACAAGCAGGCCGATGCCCGCTCGATCAAAGCTGACCTGAGGTTGCGCGATGCTATCGAAAACATCTCTGAAGCTTTTGTTTTATGGGACCAGCAAAACCGCCTGGTGGTATGCAACAGCAAGTATCAGGAATTTCACAACCTCAGCGATCACCTGATAAAGCCGGGCACACGCTACGAAGAAATCGTCAAATCAGCAGAAGCGCCGATTGTCCGCACACGATTGTCCAGTCAGGGCCAAAGCCCCGAAGACGGCAGTACATTCGAGGTGCAGCTTGCTGATAATCGCTGGCTGCAAATTAACGAGCGCCGCACCAAAGATGGTGGCTATGTGAGCGTTGGCACTGATATTTCATTCCTGAAGCATCAGGAAGAAAGATTGCGCTCACGCGAAACCGAACTTGAGCACCAGGCCCAGCAACTGGTTGAACTGGCCGAAAAATATTCGACCGAGAAAACCCGGGCTGAAGCCGCCAACAAATCAAAATCCGAATTTCTGGCCAATATGAGCCATGAATTGAGAACCCCGCTCAATGCCATAATTGGATTTTCCGAAGTAATGAAATCGGAGCTTTTTGGCAAAATCGGTTCAGAGAAATACCGCGAATATGCCAATGACATCCATGCCAGCGGCCAATATTTGCTGGAAGTCATCAACGATATTCTGGATATGTCAAAAATTGAAGCCGGTCGCATTGAACTGGACATTGAAGATTGTGATGTGGCTGAGATTGTTGATGATTGCCGTAAAATTATCCTCCCTCGCGCCCGCGAGGAGAAGATTGACCTCAAGGTGCTGCCCATCACCAAAGCTGTACTCAAGGCCGACCGACGCGCCTTGAAGCAGGTGTTCCTCAACCTGTTGACTAATTCTGTTAAGTTCACTGACGCTGACGGCAACATCGAAGTCTCCGCCCTGATTGAAGGCGCCATGATGACATTTATTATCACGGACACCGGCATCGGCATTCCTGAACGCGATGTTGCAAAACTGGCGCGACCGTTTGAGCAGGTCGAAAACCAGTTCACAAAATCCCATGATGGCAGTGGACTGGGGCTGGCAATTTCACGTTCTCTGGTTGAAATGCACGAGGGTGAATTTTCAATTGAAAGCAGGCAGGGAGTAGGCACAACGGTCAGATTTTCTCTGCCCATTGCCGGGCCTTCCCCTGCTCCACTTTCAGAAAACAAAGAAAATGAACTCGAACTTCTGCGCCCTTGACCAAAAATCTTAGCTTGAAAGTCGACGCTTGAAACCGGTGATCATGGCTTTAACGAGATTTTCTTTGTGTTCGTAACTGGCGAAAATGACACCGACAATATGCAAGGCAACAAGGACAAGCGTCAGATTGGCGAAAAGCTCGTGGATATCCTCCACCCATTCGCTGCCCCAAAACATGTCAGAGGTCATAGCAATTCCCGTTACAGTCACACCGATAAGCGACAGCAATAAAACTACCACCATGGCGCCACCTGCGGGATTATGGCCGAGATAGCGTTTTGCCCTGCCTACCACACTGTCACGCAAATAGCGCATTACTGCAGATGGCCGGTAGAGGAAGTCACTGAAGCGAGCGTGCCTGGTGCCAACAATGCCCCAGATAATCCTGAAACCGATCAAACCTGCAACCACATAACCAACCTGATTATGAAACCGGTCCCACTCATCGGCACTGAGCCAGGCGAGAGCATACGCTGTCACTAATGACCAGTGAAACAGGCGTACGGCAATATCCCAGACTTTCACATTGGCCGACCGCGAAACGCGGTCGGCATTGTCTGTTTGTTCCAAAGTGCTCATGAGCGTGATTTGTTCTTGGTTCTGACAATTTCACCAGTTACCGGGTTGAGATAGACTTCAACGCGGGCGCCGGTTTTATCAATGGCATAGACCTCGTAACAACCATCTTCACGTTTGACACGGCGGACATCAAAGCCTTTGTCAACCATCATTGATCTGGCGGCATCACGGCTCATCCACTCGCCGGATGTATTGCCGCAATTAGCATCATCACTAGCCATGGCAGGAGCGGCAAAAGCCAGGATTATCGAGGTAGTTGTAAGAATGAGAAACTTTTTCATTGTATTTCCTTTAGGTGTTATTGCTAAGTTTGCAATTTGTTTTCATGGTGATCATTTGGTGATCGCTGTTTTGATGAATGCAGTTCTAGCACCGCGTGGCTGACGGAAAGATGATCGCCGTTGTCAGCTAATTGTAAGGTTGGATTTGATAGGTAATACGTATGCCCAGAGTAACAAGTGCACTACTGATACACCTTTTCTTTTCTTCGCTGATAGCGACCACCCTGGTGGTGCTGCCCCATAGTTATGCTTATGCGGATCCCAAAGGTGGTGAGCGCAAGGATGATCATGACCGGGAGAAGCGTTGGGATAAAATCTGGAAAGACTCTTCGAAAGAATCTCATCAAGGAACAATCCGTCGCGCTGTGCAACAGAAGAAAATTCTGCCGCTTGGGGAAATAAAGCGGATTGTCGAGAAAAAAACCAAATCCGAAATTATCAAAATTGAACTTGAGCGAAAAAACCGCCGCTGGGTTTATGAACTCAAGATTGTTAATCGGCAAGGCCGGCTGCTCGAAGTCTACGTAGATGCCAGCAATGGCACCATATTGAAAACCAAATACAAGTAAGAAAGAGCTTAGGGGAATTTCGATGCGCCTGTTGCTGGTTGAAGATGATGCGTTAATCTCGCGCGATGTTACCGCCGTTCTGGAAAAAAACGGCTATCTGGTCGACCTTGAAACCAATGGTGAAGAAGCGTGGTTTTTGGGAGATACGGAAGAGTATAGTGTCGCCATTCTTGATCTTGGCCTGCCGGGCATGGATGGTTTGTCCATCCTTAAACGCTGGCGTGAGAATGAACGAAATTTCCCGGTTTTGATCCTGACAGCACGTGGCAACTGGAGTGAACGCGTTGAGGGCATAGATGCCGGGGCAGATGACTATCTGGTAAAACCGTTTCAAATGGAGGAACTTCTGGCGCGGTTGCGGGCGATTGTCCGGCGCACCGCAGGGCAGGCTTCTCCGATAATTTCGACAACCAGACTGAGACTGGATACGCGGTTGAAATCATTGACTGTAGATGGTTGTCCGGTGGATTTATCACCGCTGGAATACCGCTGCCTGCTTTATCTGGCGCTCAACCGCACCAGGATGGTTTCTCAAATGGAACTGACCGAACAGCTTTACGCCCAGGATTTTGAACGCGACAGCAATTCCGTCGAGGTGCTTATTGCGCGTATGAGGCGCAAGCTGGGTACTGGAATTATCAAAACCAAGCGCGGTTTTGGCTATACTCTGGAGGCAGGAGAAGCTTCTTGAAGTCAATGCGGTTACAATTTCTGGTTATCTCGGCGCTGAGTATAGCGCTGGCGCTCGCGGCTGCCGGTTTTGTCATGATCAATTTGTTTGAAAAAAATCTTGAGCGACGCGTTGAAATCGAGCTTACCACTTATATCAACCAGATTGCCGCCGAGCTTTCGTTTGACACGGAGGGGCAGGTCAAAGCTCCCCAAACACTTTCAGACAGCCGCTTCAAGCTCGCCTACAGCGGGTTGTACTGGCAGGTTGATGATTTAAGTATGAAACGGCAGTTGCGCTCGCGTTCGTTGTGGGATTTTGCCCTGCCCTTGCCTGAAGACACCCATACAACGGGAGAAGTGCATCGCTACCTTCTGGCCGGCCCTGATGGCAGTTCCGTCATTGTCGAGGAACGCCAGTTAATCGTCGCCACACCGAAAGGGGCGCGGCCGGTGCGCATTTCGGCTGCCATGGACTATGAAACCATAACGCGGGCGCGCAGCCAGTTTACCAAAGACATGATGCCCTACCTCATCATTCTTGGCATATTTTTGCTGTTGTCGACAGCCATTCAACTGTCATTGGGCCTGCGCCCGCTCAAAAATGTGCGCGATGGTCTCAATGCCGTGCGCAATCGCCAGCAACAACGCCTTGATGGCGATTTTCCTTCCGAGATCAAACCGCTGACTGAAGCCATCAATCAGTTGCTGGATAGTCAGGAGGAAACGATTTCGCGGGCACGCAAACGCGCAGCCGATCTTGCTCACGGATTGAACACCCCTTTAACCGTACTCACCAATGACGCGGCAAAACTGAAAGAAAAGGGCGAGCGCGAGATCGCCGGGGAACTGGCAGATCTGGCCCAGGTCATGCGATCGCATGTGGATTATGAACTGGCACGAAGCCGCATTTCGCCTGAGCCAAGCCATCGCAACAGCGATGCCAACCCCCGCCAGATAGTCGCCGAGATTGCCAAAACATTGCAGCGTACCCCAAAGGGGGAAGCATTGAGTTGGAAAATTGATGTTCCAGAAGATCTGGAAGTTACAGTGGATCCCGATGACCTTAGGGAATTGCTGGGAAACATCGTGGAAAATGCGGTTAAATGGACGCAGACCCAGGTTGAAATTACCGGCACCTCAAATTCAAGCGAGGTAACACTGGTTATTGAGGACGATGGCAAGGGGCTTGACCCCAAGCTGATTGAAACCATTATGGTGCGGGGAATTCGCCATGATCAAAAAACTCAAGGCACCGGGATTGGACTATCGCTGGTGCGCGAAATTTGCGATATCTACACCATAGATCTGACCATAGAAAACCGGCAAACAAGCGGCTTGCGCGTAACCCTGGTGTTTGAACTGGCCTGAAGGGCTTTATGCCGAAATCACGATAGAATTAAAATGTTCGCGAATTCGGGTTTGAGTTTTGGCCAGTGTAGTCTCAAGTTCGCTGAAGTCAGAAACATCACCGGCAGCTTCGAGTAGTTGCGCCAGGCCCTCAGGCACCTGTGAGCCGTCAAACTCTCCTTCAACGCACAGACTTATGATTTGGCTCAGGCGCTGATACAGACTATTGGCCTGGCACAGGTCGTGCGCCACTTCAGGTTTTACAAGTTGAAGTTCCGACACGCGCTTAAGCACTTCGCCGGTGTTTTGATGGCAAATTTCCGGGTGGTGGTTTGCATGGACCAATTGCAGGTATTGCGCAATGAACTCAATGTCAATCAAGCCGCCGGGTGCATTCTTCAAATCCCATAATCCCTTGGGCGGGCGCTCGCGTTCAAGGCGCTGACGCATTTCTTTCACGTCTTCGGTAATTTTGCCAACATCGGTTTCCTGCGACAAAAGCTTTTTCAGCTGATCGGCGATATAGGTACAAAATTCAGGCTCCCCGGCGATGACACGGGCGCGCGTTAAAGCGAGTTTTTCCCATGTCCAGGCAGATTGGCGCTGGTAATCAACAAAACCGTCAATATGGGTGGCGATGGGGCCGGAGTTGCCCGAGGGGCGCAGCCGCATATCGACTTCATACAATCTGCCCTCGGCGGTTAAAACTGAAAGAGCCGAGATGAGACGTTGGGTCGCCCGGGAAAAATAGGTGGTCAGGGCGAGACTTTTTTTGCCATCGGAAAATTGTGCGCCTGCGTCGTGATCATACAATAAAATCAAATCAATATCAGACGTTGCCGACATTTCACGCCCACCGAGCTTGCCCATGGCAATGACGGCAACTTTGGCACCAGCTATTTTGCCATGGGCTTTTTCCAGTTCAGCTCTGACTTCAGTGAAAAGGGCCCCAATTGTGGCTTCAGCAATTGTGGCATATTGTGCAGCCGCTTCATCGGCTGGCAGGGTGCCGGATATTTGGCGCACACCAATGCGGAAACTGAATTCACGGGTAAGAACACGGGCCGCATCAAGGCGTTCTTCGAAAGCTTCGCACTGTTGAAAGCTAGTCTCATAAGCGTTTTCTATCTCGTCAAGGCTCGGGAGTTGATCAAAGAAACCGGGATCAATGACGGCATCGAATATACGTGAACGCTGGCTCAGATATGTAGCCAGCCGTGGTGCTGTGCCGGTGATCTGGGCCAGCAGTTTGAGGAGATTGGGATTTTGTTTCAGCAGGGAAAAAAGCTGCACTCCGGCAGGCAGATTGGCAAGGAAACCAGCAAGTGCGGAGAAAGCTGCATCAGGATTATCGGTGCCGGCAAGTTCCGCCAGAATGGTAGGCACGAGGTCGGTTAAAAGCTCACGCGAGCGCGCAGAGCGGGTGGCAGCGATGCGGCCGAAATGCCAGCTTCTGATCTCGGCAGAAACCCTTTCCGGCACGGTAAAGCCCATTTTCCTCAATGTATCGGTGGTATCGGGATCATCTTCACCACCGGTAAACACCAGACTGCCGGTGGCAACATCAAGGCCGGGGGCTTGTTCAAACAGGGCGGCGTAATGTTTCTCAACACATTCAAGATGGTGTTGAAGTTGCGATTTTAACGCTTCAACATTGTCAAAACCGGCGAACCTGGCAAAGACACCAAGCGTTTCTTCATCCTTGGGCATCGTATGCGTCTGGGCATCATCGATCATTTGCAGCCGATGCTCCAGATGTCTTAAAAAACAATAAGATGCCCGCATTTCTTCTTGCGCCTCGGGAGTGATCCAGTCGCGCTTTGCCAGTTCATTCAACATTTCAAGGGTTTTGCGGCCGCGTAATAATTCAATCCTGCCACCGGCGATAAGCTGTTGGGTCTGAACGAAAAATTCGATCTCCCGGATGCCTCCACGTCCAAGCTTGATATTATGGCCATTGATGGCAATTTTGCTGTGGCCCTTATGGGCGTGGATTTGCCGCTTCATGGCGTGAACATCGGCGATTGCCGCATAATCAAGATATTTGCGCCAGATAAACGGGGCCAGGCGGGCAAGAAACTCCTCGCCCGCAGCAATGTCACCGGCGACCGCACGCGCCTTGATCATGGCGGCGCGTTCCCAGTTCTGGCCGAGGCTTTCGTAATAGACGGCGGCAGCTTCCATGGAGATGGCAACGCTGGTGGCACCGGGGTCGGGACGCAGGCGCAAATCAGTCCTGAACACATAGCCCTCACCTGTGCGCTCCTGCAACAGCTTGACCAGATTGCGGGTCAGGCGAACGAAAAACTGGGACGGCTCGACATTATCGGCCAAAGGCGCATATTCAAGATCGTAAAACACGATTAAATCTATATCGCTGGAATAGTTTAACTCGCCCGCCCCCATCTTGCCCATGGCCAGAATAACGTAGCCTGAATTCAAGCCGGGCGTGGCTTCATCTTCGAGTTTAATCCGGCCCTTGCGGTGAGCTTGTAACAACAACCAGTTGGTTGCGGCAGTGACGGCAGCATCGGCAAAACAGGTGAGTGCCTCAATGGTCTGCGTAACATCCCAGATGCGACCACAATCAACCAGCGCTATGACCATGGCCGCTCTGGCTTTGGCCAGGCGCAAGGCGGCCATTGCTGCAGCCTCTGTATCCCAGCTAAAAACGTCGCTGAGCAAACGCGTGCAGATATCATCCACCGATTTTTGCGGCTCATGTTCAAGAACGTTGATAAAATAAACCGGATCACTTTCAACCAGTGACGTGAGGTAGGGCGAGGCTGCAAAAACTCCCCGCAATGCAACTTCAAGTTCAGGCCTTGATGCAGCCATTTGCGCCAGCGCTTCGCCAGCTTCTTGATGAGCCAGAAGTTCCGCCCACTTTTCTTCTGCCTTTGCTGTTGCCACCGGCACCGGCATTGGCTGCATCTGTTGAAAAAGTGCACCAGACATAGTGAGGTCACCCCGGTTGTTTTCTGACAGGTTAGCACCTGTTTTTTTCTAACGCCAACTTAGCTCATTTTGATTATCTGTGGAAAAAGATTAGGGAAATGACGGCCGGAAATTCTTGAAACTTTACACCAGAGTTGCCCATTGGTAAAAAAGCACTTGAACTATACATATAATAGGCATACATATCTTATGTCTCGCATAAGTTTTCAACGTTCCAACTATGTGTTTTTTTTAAATTGCCGTGTTTTTAAAACGCATAGTAACCAGGGAGGAGGCTTGCTGGAGGATAAACGGGCACCACCCCACCTTCGGCAAGTCCCCTGGTTAACGATAAGGTAAACCAAGTTCATGATTACCAAACATGACGATCTGCTCGGCACGCTTATTCATGATGTGGCGCATCGGCTTCGCCACGAAATTGACCGTCGCCTGAAACCTCACAACCTCACAAGGGTCAAGTGGCTGGCACTGGGAATTATCGCCAACAGCCCTGATTTGACTCAAGCCGAGCTGTCAGCAGAGCTGGAACTTGGCAATGCTGCGGTTGGTCGACTTGTGGATCGATTGGAGCACCGCGGGTTTATTGTCAGAAAACCCGATCCCGATGATCGCAGAGCCTACCGCCTTTCGCTCACAGATACGGCCAAAACCCTGCTCGATCACCTAAAAGACACAGCAGCCGATTTGCGCAACGATGTTCTCGATGGTTTTAGTGCCAGTGAAGTCAAGACGCTCAATAAAGGCCTTAACCGGCTGGACAAAAACCTTAAATCCATCGCCACCCTTTGCCTGGCGGTGGTGATTGCGAGTAGTCAAAAAATACAAACGGTAGTGGAACTTCCCCTGGGTAACCTGATTTAACATTTTGCACAAAGAGAGGTTGCTAGATGTTGGATTTACGGCCGACAATGCTGGTGATCGGCATCCTGCTCACAACTCTGGGCGTTGCCATGTTAT
>CAZJUF010000097.1:0-7103 GCA_964549055.1 uncultured Hyphomicrobiales bacterium
TCGTAGGCCTCATCGGGAATTTCAGCCAATGGGCCATAGTAAGGATTTACAGCGGCATTACAGACCACAATGTCAATCTGCTGCCACTTGTCCAAAGTCGCATCAACGAGCGCCTGAAGCTGGTCCTTGTGCGAGATATTGCATGCGTGGGCCAGCGCCTCTCCACCGCCCTCATTAATCTCGGCGGCGACGGCTTTGCACACATCCTCTTTGCGGCTGGATATAACCACCCTGGCCCCGGCTTGAGCAAAAGCTTGTGCTATCGCCTTGCCAATGCCTTTGGTTGAACCGGTAATGATGGCGACTTTGCCGCTTAAATCAAAAAGTCTATGAAGCTGCATCATCTGCACTCAACCGCCATCGCTGAAAAATAATCGGCGACAGGCATAACACCAGCAAAATACCGGCAGCGATGGTTTTATCAAAATTGCTCCAGGGGATGATCCCGCCGCCCGGTGTCGCCAGTAACAATCCTGCGGCAAGAATGCCCAGACGCAGCGGCCATTGCCAGAATGCCCGTGTGCAAAGATCGCCAATGAATATCAAATAGCCCTGCAATGCACTGGACACCAGAGTGATGCCGGCAATGGCAAACATAAATGTCATGGCAATATGGCTCACCGACCCCTTGAGGATGAAGGCTGGATCAAGGACGAAGAAAAACGGCACAAAATAGATGATGCTGCCCAGCCGCATGGCTTCAAAGCCGGTTCTTATGGGATTGGCGTTGGCGATTGTCGCAGCAGTATAAGCACCCAGTGCTACCGGCGGGGTAATGTAGGAGACCATGCCCCAGTAAAAGATGAAGAGATGCGAGGCCAGCGGATCAAGGCCGCCCTGAATGAGGGCGGGGGCAAGAACAATGGCCAGAAATATGTAGGCTGCCGTCACCGTCATGCCGATGCCCATGATGAAGCTGGTAAGGGCACCCATGAACAATAAAACAATCGTATTGCCACCGGCCAGAAACACCAGATCATTGACGAAGGTTCCAGCCATGCCAGTGACCGAAAGCGCGCCGACGATGAGACCGACACCGGCCAGCAATGCTGTGATCTCGGCCAGCAACGTGCCGGTGGCGAGGATGAAGCCCTTTAACTCTGCCCAGCCCCATTTTTGCGATGAGGTTACCTGATTTATAATAATCAAAAGCACGGTGGCATAAAATGGTGAAAGAACCTCACGCTTGAGATAAATCAACATAAAGATGAGCAGGACAAAAACCGCGATGAAATGCCAGCCTTCGCGCAAAGTCTCACCAATTCGCGGCAGCTCGGCCCGCGGCATTCCCGGCATTTTTTTGCGCGCTGCATAAGAATCAATCTGCACAAACAGGGCGAAGAAATAGAGTATGGAAGGAATGATGGCAGCGACCGCAATGGTGGCGTAGGGAATTTCCAGAAATACCGCCATGATAAAGGCAGTGGCCCCCATAATCGGTGGCATTAACACCCCGCCGGTTGACGCGCAAGCCTCAACACCTGCGGCATAAGAGGGGCGAAACCCGGATCGTTTCATAGCCGGAATGGTCATGGCGCCAGTTGTCAAAACGTTGGAGATAACACTGCCGCTCATGGAACCCATCAGACCACTGGCAAAAATCGCCACTTTGGCCGGACCGCCGCGCACATGGCCGAGAAGGGCAAAGGCGAGATTAATAAAAAACGTGCCACCGCCGGTTTTCTGCAAGGCAACACCAAAGATCAAAAATCCGATGACCAGATTGGCAAGGGCACGCATGGGGATGCCGAGAACGCTTTCGTTACTTAAAATGTGATAGGCAGCTGTGTCGGCAAGAGTGCTGGAGAGACCGGAAATGGGCCCGGGCATCTTGTCGGCGACCAACGGGTAAAACGATACAATCGCCACAACAATAAACAGCGATGTCCCCCCTGCCCGTCTTGTGACCTCGAGCATCAGCAACCAGAATACATAAGAGGCATAGACCATGTAATCGGGTGCGCCAAACTCCCAGCCCTTATCAAGTATCTCTTTGCTCTTGGACATGACAAAAATCGTGACCACCAGTGTCAGGATAAACAGCGCCCAGTCATACAGCGGCACCTTGGTGCGTGATGCTTTGGCGGTGGCCGGAAACATGATGAACACGATGGGAACAAACAGGCTGATCAACGCATATTGATAGTTATTATCAAGGATGGTGAGGCCGATAAAAAACCCCAGGTTAAAGAACTGGTTGACGGCCAGCCCCACGCCCAAAATCGTGAAGACCAGCAGACATGTCTGCCAGTTGGCAGAAAGCTGGCGGTAGCGGCTTGTCGCCGCTTCCGCCTTATCGTCGATCTGATTGCGCCCGTGGGTCACGGGTTCATGCCAGCATCCATGAGTGCTGCATTGCGGACCTTGAGCCATTCTGCTTTATAGGCATCATCATCCGCAATGTTTTTGGCCTTCATCGTTGCCCAGGCTGTGGCAAGCACATCCTGACGCTTGATCAAAGCATCGTTGTTTTTTTGCATGTCATCGGTCCAAACGCCGATTTCTTTCCAGTATTTTATAGCAGCAGGGGCATGAGGCACCGCCCATTTAAAGGACTGTCTTTCGGTTGACCAGCCGGCCAGCGCCGCCATGGCGTCCTTATAATCGGGAAATGTCACATTTATCGCCTTGGTCATCGAATAGACCAGTTCTGGATCCTGATCGGCCAATGTTATCAGTATCGGATAAGGATAGCCCGCACCTTCCAATGGCGTTTCCTTGGAAATGTTGCCCGAACCGATCGTTGCTGTGTGTGGCAGAATATAGGGTGCGACTTTTTTCAGGCGCGCCCAGCCCGCAGCGTCATTGGCTGGCATTGCCGGCCAGTAGATACCGCGTGGAGATGCTTCCAGTTTACGGGTTGGGCCTGATACGGTGGAGGCGAATGCGGCATCAACCTGACCCGAAACCATACCCTTCCACGAAGCGCCATAGCCGGGGAACTCAACCTTTTTAACGTCATCCCAGGTCAGGTCAGCGAAGGCCAGAATAGCTTCCATGCCGATATTGAGAGCGTCAGATCCAATCACGTAAGCAACGCGCTTGCCTTTAAGGTCGGCATAGGTTTTGACATTTGCATCTTTGGCGGTGCCGACTTGCAGATTGGCATCAGAAGTTGCTGAAACCAATAATCTGAGTTTCATCGGGCCCCATTCACGCGCGGCAAACAGGGAGATGCCTTCAGAGGCAAAATAAGTTGCGCCACCATTGGCGACAAACTGAACCTTGCCTTTTTTCAAAGGCGTGAGCCGTGAAATATCATTCTTGCCGGGAATAACCCGTAAGCTGACACCGTATTTGTCCTTTAAAGCCTTGCCGATGGCAACTGCCTGATTATACCCGGTTGTGCCGGTATTGTAGGCTGACCAGGCAATTGTCGCCGGCAGCTTCACTTCAGCGGCCAGCACCTGCCCCATAGTTGCCCCGGTCAAAACTACCGCCGCTGCAACAATTCTCAGTTTTTCGTATTTCATATCAAACCTCCGTGTCGATCGCCCTGATTTTGACCGTTTTTCGGTCCTGGTAAAATTTTTCATTCTGCATTGCAGAATTAAGTTTTGCATTTTTAAATGCACCGTGTAAAGAAAATCAGAGAATAACAGCCGACTTTTCAGTTGCCTTTGAGGGAAGCGTTCTTGATGCAGAATAAAATTGACGGTTTGCGGGCGATGCTGGAACCGGCTTCGGTGGCAATTATTGGCGCTTCCGACGATCCGGCGCGCATTGGCGGGCGACCGTTGCGCTATATGCGCGATGGCGGTTTCAACGGCGCACTTTATCCAGTCAACCCCAACCGTAGCGAGGTCCAGGGGCTACCGGCCTTCGCGTCAATTCTGGATGTACCCGAAGCGGTTGACTGCGCCATTATCGCGGTGCCGGCAAAAATTGTTGCCCGGACAATTGAAGACTGCGCCGGCATGGGCGTTAAATCCGTTATTGTCTTCAGCGCCGGATTTGCCGAAACAGCCACCCACGAGGGCGAAGAGATGCAGGCGCAACTGGCTGAAATTGCCACGCGCACCGGCATTCGCATTCTGGGCCCAAACTGTTTGGGAATTTTAAGTTTCAAATCGCGGTTTTTTGCGACGTTCTCAAGCACCGGCGATGGCGGCTATACGGAACCCGGCCCGCTTGCCATTATCTCGCAAAGCGGCGCTTACGGCACCCATCTTTATGCGGTTGCGCGCAGCTGGGGCCTCGGCGTGGCACAGGTTATCACCACGGGAAACGAGTGCGACATCACGGTGGCTGAATGCATTGGCTGGGCAGCCCTTGACGATGACGTCAGGATAATTGCCGCCTACGCCGAAGGCATCAAGGATGGACCCGCTCTGGTTCGAAGCCTTGAGTTGGCCCGCGCCAACAACAAGCCGGTCATTTTCATGAAAGTGGGCAGAAGTGAAGAAGGTGCCGCTGCTGCGGCTTCTCACACAGCCTCTCTGGCCGGAGCGGACGAGATTTACGAAGCCGTGTTTAAGCAACATGGTGTGTTCAGAGCTGATACCACCGAGGAAATGCTTGATATCGCGTATGCCTGCACCGCTGGCATTTACCCCGCCGGAAAAAAAATCGGGCTGGTAACCCTTTCCGGTGGCGTCGGTGTTCAAATGGCAGATCATGCCAATAAGGTGGGGTTGAATGTATCGCCGATGCCGGAAGCTGCCCAGGCCAGATTGAAATCAGCTTTGCCTTTTGCAGCCCCGCGCAACCCGGTGGATACCACGGCGCAGATATTTAATGATCTGTCTTTGGTGGGAAAAAACTTCACCATTATGCTCGATGAGGGTGGCTATGATGTGTCGGTGGCATTTTTTACTGTTGCTGCTGCATCACCCTATATTGTCGAGCCTTTGTTGCAGGAACTCGATGAGCTGCGGCAACGCTTTCCCGACAAGCTGATTATTCTTTCGATCATGGGACCGGACGATATTATGGCGCGCTATCGCCAGGCCGGATATCTGATATTTGAAGATCCGTGCCGGGCCATATCAGCCGCAGCGGCGCTGGTGCATTTTGGCATGAGTTTTAGTAAAAATAATGAAACGGTAGCGGAACAACCTAATCTTAGCAATTCGCGTCAGTCTCTTGGCACGCAAGCATTAAGCGAATGGGCCTCGCGCGAGTTTCTTGAAAATGCCGGTATTCCGGTAGCTGAAGGCAGGCTTGCCACCAGCGCTGAAGAAGCTGCTACGATTGCCCGGAAGTTTGCTGTTCCGCTGGCGATGAAAATCAATGGCGCTGACATTTCTCATAAAACCGAAATCGGCGGTGTAGAGCTCAACGTTGCCGTGGACACGGCATCACAGATTTTTGACGAATTGCAAACACGGGTTGCAAAACATGCGCCCGGCGCACAAACGTCCGGTGTGATAATTTCTCCGATGGTCAAAGGCGGTGTTGAGACAATCCTCGGGGTTACGATCGATCCGGTTTTCGGGCCTGCCGTAATGTTTGGTTTAGGCGGAATATTTGTGGAAGTCTTCCAGGATGTGGTGTTTCGCATGGCACCTTTTGATCATTCGGAAGCCATGAAGATGATCGCTGAAATCAAGGGCTTCAAACTTTTGCAAGGTGCGCGGGGCAACCCACCCTCAGACATTGCCGCCCTGGCTGACGCGCTCGTTGCCCTGTCACAATTTGCAGCCACGCACGGCGATCAGCTGCACAGCATTGACCTCAATCCCTTTATCGTCATGCCCCAGGGGCAAGGTGTGATGGCGCTGGATTGTCTGGTGGTGCCAAAAACCAATTAGGCGTTTACGGTTATTTTCTTGGCAAGTTCCACCAGCCGGGGGCCGCACTTTTTTTTCAACATGTCAGCCGAAACCCTGAATGCGGGGCCGCCACAAATCAGACCATAGACATTTTGATCGTGAGCCACGAGAGGTACACCGACCGCATTGACATCGGGTCGCCAATTGCCGACAGAAAGACAAAAACCGTGGTCGGCGACATCGCGGACGGATTTTTCAACACCGGTTTCAAGGGCTAAATATTCTTCCGGGCTTTCTGTGCGTTTCTTGATGTGCTGCATCAAAAATTCGCGCTCTCCCGGGGGCAGGGCGGCCAGCAATGCACGGCCCATGGCGGTTGAGGCCAAAGGAATACGGGTGCCCACATCTATGGTGAGGGTTACAGCAGCAGGCCCGCGGCAAACCTCCAGATAAACCATCTCCATGCGATCACGCCCGCCGAGCGCAACCGTAACGTCAAGCTCGTTCGATAGTTCCTGCAAATAGGGCCGGGCGCGCTCGCGAATGCTGAGGCCCGACAACATCGCATATCCTAAAGAAAGCACACCGGGGCCCAGTTGATAGGTGCCATGTTTGGCCGAGTATGTGAGATATCCAAGCTGGGTTAACGTGTATGTTAGCCGCGAGATCGTTGGTTTGGGAAGGCCCGTGCGCTTGGCGATCTCCAGATTTCCCAGTGAAATATCGCCGGGTTTAAAGCAGCGAAGCACATCGAGACCACGCGCCAGAGCCGTTACAAAGCGTCGATCTTTAACCGCCTCTTCCAGCTCCAGAATATCGTGTTCAGAAATTTTTTGCATAAAACTCATTATCTGTCTGCGGGAGAAAAACCTGCACCTGAATATGATGCAAGCCTATACCAGGATTTCATTTTATGGTAATTAATTCTGCATAGCGAAACCATTCGACAGACTTCACCGCCCCTCATTCTGGAGAGATTAACCCCATGGCATTGGACCAGGAAACATTTTCACAACTTATCGACACCATCCGCCGCTTTGTTGAAAAACGGCTGGTTCCGCTGGAAGCTGAAGTGAGCGAGACCGATAAAATACCGGATGATGTCGTGGATGACATGCGGGCACTGGGATTGTTTGGGCTGGCCACGCCTGAGGAATATGGCGGTCTTGGTCTTAATCTCGAAGAAGAAGTTCAGATCATCATTGAGCTTGGCCACACGACGCCCGCCTTTCGATCGGTGTTTGGCACCAACAATGGTATAGGATCGCAAGGTATCGTCATGGATGGTACACCTGAACAGAAACAGAAATACCTGCCCAAAATGGCCTCGGGCGAAATCATCGGCTCGTTTGCATTAACCGAGCCTGAGGCTGGATCAGACGCAGCATC